>NZ_JBEXPJ010000001.1:0-258139 GCF_040611995.1 Lentzea sp. NPDC006480 | reverse complement strand
GCAGGATGCGCAGTGCGGGCGCCAGCAGCAACAACGCCACCGCGAGCAGCCACCAGGTGCGGTGCTGCAGCGCCCAGCTCAGGCTCGCCACGCCCACACCGACCGCCACGGCGGCGAGCGGCAGGTACTTGCGCATCGGCGGGGTCGCGTCGTGCGGAGGCAGCTTCTTGAGCACCGGGATGAGCAGCAGGCTGCCGAACACCACCAGCGGCACGATCGCGAGGAACACCAGCCGCCAGGAGACGTTCTCGGTCGCCCAGCCCGCGACCGCCGGGCCGACCAGCGACGGCACGACCCACGCGGCGGACAGCGCGCCGAAGACCGCGGGCCGGTCGGCCTCGGGGTAGGCGAGCGCGATCAGCACGTAGATCGCGACGATCAGGAAGCCCGCGCCGAAGCCCTGCAGCACGCGGCCGACGAGCAGGACCGTCATGGTCTCGGCCATGCCCGCGACGACCAGACCGGCGAGGAACAGCACCACGCCGATCAGCACCGCGGGCTTAGGCCCGCGCTGATCGGAGAGCCGTCCGGAGAAGACGGTGGCGATGACGCTCGCCGCGAGGTTCGCGAGGAAGGGCCACGCGTAGAGCGCCTCGCCCTTGAGCTCGTGGACCATGGTGGGCATCGCCGTGCCGACCCCCATCGCCTCGAAGGCGAGCAGGGTGACCAGCAGGAGGATGCCCGTCGTGGGCCAGCGGCGGTCAGGCGACCAGAGGCGTGATGGAGCGGGCGCGGTGAGTGTCACCCGTAGATGGTGCAATCTCCAGTTCGGTCGAGGTCAAGCGGTTTGATTGCTCTTCGGCAAGCTTCGCCAGTTCCCTGCGGTTCTCGGCGCGGCCGGGAGCGATCTCGTCGAGCACGTGCACCTCGACGACCAGACCCCTGACCTTCAGCACGCGGCGGATCGAGTCGACGAGCGTGTCGCTGCCGATGAACGCCGGCTGCGTGCTCAGGTGGTCGCCGATCCGGTAGCGCAGCACGATCGGCCGCACCGGCACACCGGCGTCGAGCGCGGCCTGGAACAGCGCCGGCTTGTAGTGCCCGGACGCCAGCCCGCACCACGTCGTGCCCTCGGCGTGGATGCCGACCGCGCTGCCGTTGCGCAGGCTCGTGGTCAGCTCGCTCACGGCCTGCGGCAGCTCACGAAGGTTCTCGCGGTCGAGGTAGACCGTGCCCGCCGCCGTGATGATCTTGCCGAGCACCGGCCAGCTCTTGATGTCCTTCTTGGCCACGAGCCGGATCGGCTGCACCGCGTCGATCGCGAGCTCGTCGAGCCACGACACGTGGTTGCTGGCGACCAGCACGCCGCGCTTCGGGATCTCCTGGAACTTCCGCGCGCCGTGGACCTGCAACCTGACCCCGAACGCCCGCAGCACCGCGTGGAACCACAGGCGGATGGCGCTCTCCCGCTGCTTGTTCGGCAGCAGGAGGGCCAGCGCGATCATGACGCCGCAGAGGATCGCCGTGACGGCCGTGACCGCGCGCCAGACCTGCCGCAGCGTGCCGACCTCCGCGGGCGTGCCACCAACGCACCCGTCACCGCAGGGCGACGAGGGCATCCACGCGTGACTCATGCTGTCTCCCCCAGGAAGAACTTGAGGTAGCGCTGGTCGATGTGGTCCATGCCGAGCAGGATGAACAGGTCCGCGACCCCGAAGTCCGGGTCGAGCGCGGGCCGTCCGCAGATCCACGCGCCGAGCCGCAGGTAGCCCTTCAGCAGCGGCGGCATCACGGTCTTGGCCGGCCGCGCGATCCGGTCGACGTCCCACGGGTTGTGCGGCGTGACGCGGTACTGCTCGGGCGCGTAGTGCTTGGCCTGCACGGTGTCCCAGACCCCTGCCGCGAAGCTGCCACCGTCCTGCAGCGGGATGCTCGCGCACCCGACCAGCCACTTGTGGCCGCTCAGCAGCATGTACCGCGCGATGCCGGCCCACACGAGGCTGACGACGGCGCCGTTGCGGTGGTCGGGGTGCACGCAGGAGCGCCCGGTCTCGACCGTGGTGTGCCGGATGTCGTTCAGGTTGCCCAGGTCGAACTCGCCGTCGCTGTAGAGCCGCCCGGCTTCCTTCGCCCGCTCCGGCGGCAGCATGCGGTAGCCGCCGACGATCTCGCCGGTGCGGTCGTCGCGCACCACCAGGTGGTCGCAGTGCTGGTCGAACTCGTCGACGTCGTGGCCGGGCACGCTGGTGTGCAGCGTCGCCCCCATCTCACCGGCGAACACCTCGTAGCGCAGTCTCTGCGCGGCGACGACTTCTGCGCTGTCACGGGCGACGAGGAGGGAGTAGCGGGGAGCGTCCTCGTCCTGCTGGACGGGGGTGCTGACAAGCAGTTCCGGCTGCGTCATGCGAACCAGGGTGAAGCCGGGTTGGCGAATGACAGCAGGTCAGAACGATGACCGATCAGTGGCAGTCGGGTTAACCCGAGGTGGTCCGCTCGCCTGGGCGGGTGATCTGCGCCGCTTCCGATCGCGAGACGGTCACAAGTGCCGCGTTCCGAGCCGTTTCAGCACATCATCCGCACCCGGTTGAACGACGAAGGGCCGCCCCGCGAACGGGACGGCCCTCCAGAGCTCGAATGCTCAGCCCTTGCGCTTCTTGACCTCTTCGGTCAGCTGCGGCGCGACGTTGAACAGGTCGCCCACGACACCGAAGTCGGCGATCTCGAAGATCGGCGCCTCGGGGTCCTTGTTGACCGCGACGATCGTCTTCGAGGTCTGCATGCCCGCGCGGTGCTGGATCGCACCGGAGATGCCCAGCGCCACGTACAGCTGCGGCGAGACCGTCTTACCGGTCTGGCCCACCTGGAACTGGTGCGGGTAGTAGCCCGAGTCGACCGCGGCGCGCGAGGCACCGACGGCGGCGCCCAGCGAGTCCGCGAGCTCCTCGACCACAGAGAACTTCTCCGCCGAGCCGACGCCGCGGCCACCGGAGACGACGACCGAGGCCTCGGTCAGCTCCGGGCGGTCGCCACCGACGACGGCTTCGCGCGAGGTGACGCGGGCGGACTTGGCGGGGTCCACGGAGACGGAGACCGACTCGTCCAGGACGGCGTCCGCGGCGGACTCCTCGGCTTCCACACCGCCGGGGCGGACGGTGATGACCGGGGTGCCAGTGCCGACCTTGGCCTTCACCACGAAGGCGCCACCGAAGATGGACTGCACGCCAGTGCCGTCCGCCTCGATGTCCACGACGTCGACGAGCAGGCCGGAGCCGAGGCGCACGGCAAGGCGGCCCGCGACCTCCTTGCCCTCGACGGTCGCGGAGACGAGCACCGCGGACGCGTTCGGGGCGAGTGCCGCGAGGGCGTCGACCTTCGGGGTCACCAGGAAGCTCGCGGCGTCGTCGGACTCGACGGCGTAGACCTTGGCGGCGCCGTACTTGCCGAGCGACTCGCGGATCTTGGACGCGGTGCCGGGAGCGGCGACGACCACTGCGGCCGGCGTGCCCAGGCGACGGGCGGCCGTGAGCAGCTCGTAGCTGACCTTCTTGACCTCGCCGTCGACGTGGTCGACCAGAACCAGAACTTCAGACATGATTTCCCCTCCCTCAGATGAGCTTCTGGCCGACGAGGAACTCGGCGATCTTGGATCCGCCGTCGCCACCGTCTTCGACGCGCTCGCCGGCGCCACGCGGCGGCTTCGGGGCCGCCTCCAGCACCTGGGTCCACGCACCGGACAGGCCGACCTCGGACGCGTCGACACCCAGGTCCGCCACGGTGACCGTGGAGACGGGCTTCTTCTTCGCGGCCATGATGCCCTTGAAGGACGGGTAACGCGGCTCGTTGATCTTCTCCGTCACGGAGACGACAGCCGGGAGCGTGGCCTCGAGGAACGCGACGCCCTCGTCGGTCTCGCGCTCGCCCTTGATCGTCGTGCCCTCGACGGTGACCTTGCGCAGCTGGGTGACCTGCGGCAGGCCGAGCAGCTCGGCGAGGATGGCCGGGACAGCGCCCGCGCGGCCGTCGGTCGCCTCGTTGCCCGCGATGACCAGGTCGACGTTCTCGACCGTGCCGATCGCCTTCGCGAGGACCTTCGCCGTCGCCAGCACGTCCGAGCCGTGCAGCGCCTCGTCGCTCACGTGGATCGCCTTGTCGGCACCCATGGACAGCGCCTTGCGGATGGCGTCCGTCGCGCGGTCGGGACCCATCGCGATGACGGTCACCTCACCGCCGTGGGCCTCCTGCAGCTGCAGGGCCTCTTCGACGGCGCGCTCGTTGATCTCGTCGAGCACGGCATCCGCGGACTCGCGGTCAAGGGTGTGGTCGGCGTCGGTGAGCTTGCGCTCGGACCAGGTGTCAGGCACCTGCTTGACCAGGACAACAATGTTCATAGGTCCTCTTCGACCTCCTGCGGACGGGCGGCGACGCTTACGCGGAGGACTCTAGGGATTGCGCCGCCGGGTGTTCACGACCCTGCCATCTATCCGGATGTTACCCATCAGTAGCACCCCTGCAAACGGCAGCAAGCACCCCGCAAGCGTGACAGTTGTCACCCGTTGACGACACCTTTTGAGACTTAACCCATTCGGGGGACTACGCTGCCGGGCTTATGTACCGGCGAGTAGCAGTTGTCACCGACTCCACGGCCTGTCTCCCGGCGCAGCTGACTGATCAACTCGGCATCGAAGTGGTCCAGATCCAGGTGCGGATCGGCGACCACACGGATGACGAGTCCCGCATCCCGGTCCCGGACCTGGTCTCGGCCATGCGTTCGAACGTGCCGGTGGCGACGATCCCGCCCGACCCCGGCGCGTTCTTCTGGACGTACAACGAACTGGCCGCGCAGGGAGTCCGCTCGATCGTGTCCGTGCACGTGTCGGGCGGGTTGTCCGCGACCGTCGAGGCAGCCCGCACCGCGGCCGCCCAGGTCCGCGTGCCGGTGCACGTCGTCGACACCCACACCTGCGGGATGAGCATCGGCTACGCCGTCCAGGCCGCCGGCAAGATCGCTGAAGCGGGCGGCACCGTCGAGAGAGTGCTCGCGACCGCCCAGCGCCGCTACGACAGATCCACCGAACTGATCTACGTCGACACCCTCGAGTACCTGCGGCGCGGCGGCCGCATCGGTGCCGCGGCGGCGCTGGTCGGCGGTGTGCTGTCGATGAAGCCGCTGCTGACCATGGCCGACTCCCAGATCACCCCGCTGGACAAGGTGATGGGCGCCGACCGCGCGCTGAACCGGATGCTGGACATCGCGATCAAGCGCGCGGGCACCGACACCGTGGACGTCGCCGTCGAGCACTTCGACGCCGAGGAGAAGGCCACCCGGCTGCTGCGCAACCTCCGGCGCCGCGTGCCGAACGTCCGCCAGTTCATGTTGACGCAGGTCAGCTCGGCGATCGGCGCCCACGTCGGCCCCGGTGCGCTGGGGATCACCGTTTCGCCGGTCTGAGTTTCGGGGAACTCCAGGGCCCGTGCCGTTCGTTATCCGGACGTAACGGACACCTGGAGGGACCTCAGATGGCCTCGTTCATGGACAAGATCACCAGGTTCCTGCGCAGCCCGCAGGGTCAGCGGCTACAGGCCAAGGCACGGCAGGTCGCTCAGGATCCTCGTCGGCGTGCGCAGGCCGAACAGCTGCTCCGCAAGTTCCGCGGCAAGAAGCACTAGCTACTTGAAGAGGGCGTTCAGCTCGCCGTACTGCAGACCCCCTTCGACACTGCTGTAGGTGCCCTGGGTGAGCAGCTCTTCCGCCGCTCGCTTGGCAAGGGCATAGGCCGCCTCGGCGACCCCGGAACCGAGGCTCACCCGCGCGACGCCCGCCTTCGCCAGCTCGTCGACGGCGGGCGCGCCGGGCCCCACGAGCAGGTTGAGCGGCGCCGCGATGCCCTTGGCCAGCTCGGTGACGGTCTCCAGGTCGGTCACGCCCGGCACGAAGATGCCGCTCGCTCCGGCATCGAGGTAGCTCGCGGCCCGTTCGAGCGTGCGCTCGATCCGGGTCGCCGGGTCGCCGACCTGCCGCAGGAACGTGTCGATCCGCGCGTTGAGGTAGAGATCTTTTCCTGCCTCCCGCGCCGCCGCGTAGCGCTCCTTCTGCTCCGCGATGTCACGCAGTCCCGCACCGAGGCCGTCCTCGATGTTCACGCCGGACGCACCTGCCTGCACGATCTGCCGGACCGTCTCCGCCACGTCGTCAGCGGTTTCGCCGAAGCCCGTCTCGATGTCCGCGCTCACCGGGATCTTGACGGCCTTGACGATCCTCGCGACGAGGTCGACCGCACGGTCACGGGCCAGCTGGTCGCCGTCCGCCGCACCGAGACTCCACGCCACACCGGCACTCGTGGTGGCGACGGCCTTGGCGCCGGCGGCCTCGACGACGAGGGCGGAGGCGACGTCCCAGGCGTTCGGGAGAGCGAGCGGTCCTGGCTGGTGGAGGGCGTGGAAGAGCTGGGTGCGGGCAGCGCTGGAAGTCATGCCTTGAGTGATATCAGCCGCCACCGACAAAAATCCGGCGAGTTTCGGACAGGAACCGACGACTTTCCGACCTGCGCCGGTGTTCCCGCTGCCGGAAGCCTCCCCGCTCCACCCACGTGCTCGCCGGGTCAGGGCGTGATGGGCGGCGGAAGTGCGGTGTCCACAACGACCTTCGGCTCACCCTCCGCGACAGGGCCCCCACTCGGCAGCGGCAACCGACCTGCGTTCAGCAACCGGCCCCGCATCAGGCGACCGGCTCGGACCTCGTGGATGCCTCAACGACCACAGAGTTGTCGACGACGACCGCCGTTCAGTTGCTGCCGGCCTTGCGGCGCACCTCTTCGAACGTCCGCAGGTACCGCTGCCGGAAGTCCTCGCGCTCCACCCACGTGGTGCGCTCGACCGGCTGAGGCGCGGCGGGCGGCGGAAGTGCCGTGTCCACAACGACTTCCGGCTCGCACTCGGCAACCGGTTCGGGCTCCGGCTCGACCTCGGCGACAGGTTCGGCGTCAGCGGCAGGTTCGGCGTCGGCAACCGGGCCGGGGTCTGCGAGCGGCTCCTCGACGGCCTCAGGACTGTCGGTGTCGGCCGCTACGGTTGATTCGGGGGCTTCGTCGTCCCCCGAGGGGGGCCCGAGGTCCCCATCCCGATCGTATCCGGCGGCACCGACAGTTTCGGGCTCGTCTTCGACCACCCGCTCGTCGGCCACCAGCTCGTCGGCCACCAGCTCGTCGGCCACCGGTTCGGCGAACGCGGCCAGCGCCGGTTCCAGCTGTGGCAGGCCCACCACCGGGTTGCGGTGGATCGGGCGCGAGTCGTACTCGGCGTCGATCGCCTCGACCGCCGGGGGCTTCTCCACCCAGGTCCGCTCGGCCGGCTCGTCCGAGGCGGACGGCGACCTGCTGCCGGCGTCCTCGCGGCGCCGCACCAGCACGTACATCAGGGCTGCCCCCAACGTGAAGGACAGCACGCACAACCCGAAGACGATCCCGACGGCCCCTGCCATGCGAAGGCTCCTACCTATACGACCAGGACGTCGACCTGGGGTCCGCCGTCCGAGGGCGGGCCCCAGACGGGGTCCACGATCACCCTTGTGGTGATGACGCTGTCCACCCCCTGCGCGGCCAGGTAGTCACGCACCAGGCCGGCCCTCTGCATGGCGAGCACGTCGCAGCGGTGCGACTCCGTCTCGCCGTTCCACGCGTGCGACACCAACGTCACCGAGCCCCCGGCGACGTTGCGCAGCACGCTCGCCAATCCCCGTCGCACGTCCTCGCCGCGGCCCACCAAGGAGGAGGTGCCCGGCGCGAACGTGATCCCCTTGACCGCGTGCGACGAGAACAGCTCGCGCACGTTCTGCTGTGCCACCACGGCGGACACCAGGATCGGCGCCGCGGGCTCCATCCGCAGCGGCGACACGAAGTCCGACACCGGCACCGGGCCCCGCGGCACTGCGGGCACGGCGGGCGACGACGACAGCGCCGTCTCCAGTTCCTCGCCGTAGACCGTGAAGCCGAATGCCGTCACCGAGGCGGGCACCATCAGCGCACCGACCAGCAACGGCACCCAGCCCCTCATGAAGCAGCCACCTGTTCCGGGATCAACGTCGGCGCGACCCGTTCCGCCGCGGAGGACAGAGCCGATCGGGCGGCGGCGAGCTGGGAGTGGACGACCCGCCTGAGCTCACGGAGTTCGTCAGTCTGTTCCGCGACCTCGGCCAGCCGGCGCTGCGCCTCGCGGCACGCCACCTTCACCACGAACTCCGCGCGCGCCTTGGCCAGCGCCTCCTGCTCCTGCAGGTGTTGCGCGGCCTCGTTGCGGCGGCGGGTCATGGTGAGCTCGAAGAAGTGCTGCGCCTTCTCGCGCTTGCGTTCCGAGTCGGCCTCCAGGGAGTTGCACTGGAGAGCCGTCTCACGCAGCAGGCGGTCGGCGTCGGTCTGCGCCTGGGCCATCGCCTCGGCGCACTCGCGCTCGACCTCGTCGGCGCGCTGGCGGTGCTGGGCTTCGAGATCGGAACAGCGGCGTTCCATCTCCAGCTCGCGCCGCTCCATCGCCGCGGCGCGGGTGGCGCAGTCCTGGCGCACCGCGTACAGCTCGGACTCCGCCTCGGCACGCATCACCGTCGCCTCGCGCTCGGCTTCGGCGCGCAGCGCGGCGAGCTCGACGTCGGTGCGGGTGCGGAGGTCAGTGCACTCGCGCTCGGCCTGCAGGCGCATCTCCGCCGACTCGTCCTCGGCGAGGCGGAGCATGCGGTGCATGCGTTCGGTGGCGCCCGCGTGCGTGCCCGAGTTGGCTTCGAGGCGCTCGATGCGGGCGCGCGCCTCCTCCAGTTCCCGGCGCGTCATTTCCAGGTGTTGACGCAAATCGGCGGCCTGGGCCAGAGCTTCCGCGCGGTCGAGGCTCGTGAAGCGCAGCTGCTCCTCGAGATTCTCGATGTGCTCGATGACCTGACGGCGATGAAAACCTCGGTAGACAACGTCGAAAGCGGCGTGCAGCGGAACTAGTTCCGGCTCTTTTGCACCCATGGTCACCTACTCACTCAACCAGGCCGAAGATTGTGCGAGCTTACCCACGCCCGGTACCTCCAACCAGCGTCGACAGTGGACACAACGGGCACCTGTAACACGTGGAATATCCGTCTTTTCCTGCACAAACGAGACCGTTGTAGATCAACTCCAAACAACGGCCAGTCACCCGATTGTGTCAAGTAGGACGCCTTTCCGAGGGGTTCACTCCATGCGTTCGCCGTGTACGGAAAGCAACCACCCAGGCGTAGATCACACGAATTGACATCGATCGTTGGTGGCTACTCCGATCACCCTTCGTTAACCTTCTCGTTCGTGCCCTCACGAGTAGCCGTCGTCACCGACTCGACCGCGTCACTTCCGGCCCGGCTGGCCGAGCGTTTCAACATCATCACGGTCCCGATGCAGCTGAAGATCGGGTCGGAACTGATCGACGAGGCCTACGTGCCGACCGACCGGCTGCTCCAGGCGATGGACGCCCAGATCCCGATCACGACCCAGCCACCCGCGCCGGACGCGTTCTTCTGGGCCTATCAGGACGCGTGGGCCAAGGGCGCGGAGACGATCGTGTCGGTGCACGTGACGCCGAAGCTCTCCCCCGCGACGGACGCGGCGAAGGCGGCCGCGGCCAAGTCGCGCGTGCCGGTGTTCATCGTGGACTCGCACTCGTCGGGCATGACGCTCGGATTCGCGGCCCTCGCGGCCGCGCGGATCGTGCAGTCCGGCGGCAACGTCCAGAACGCGCGCAACGTCGCGGAGGAACGCGGCCGCAACGCCCACGTGCTGATCTACGTCAACACGCTGCACTACCTGCGCCAGGCGGGCCGGGTCAGCGCCGCGGCGAAGCTCTTCGGCGACGCGCTCTCGGTCAAGCCGCTGCTCACCGTGGTGAACGGCGAGGTGGAGCCGTTCGACAAGGTCGTCGGCCGCGAACGCGCGCTCGGCAAGCTCGTCGACAAGGCGGTGGCGCTCGCCTACGGGCGCAACGTGGACCTCGCGGTCGAGCACTTCGCGGCCGAGAAGGAGGGCCACGAACTGCTGCAGATGCTGCAGAAGCGGATCCCGCACGCCCGCGACGTCGTCCTCACGCAGGTCAGCGCGGCCATCGGAGCGAACGTCGGCCCCGGCGCGCTGGCCGTGACCGTCTCGCCGTTCTGATCAGAGCCGGTCCACTTCCTCGGCGAGGAGCAGTCCGGCGTCGAACCCCATGGGTCCGAAGTGGCCGGCCAGCTCCAGCGAGAGCACGCCCTGCAGGCGCGTCCAGAACGACAGCGCCCGGTGCACGGTGGGCGACGACGCCGCCAGCCCGCTCGCCCACCCGCGGTCCATGGTCAGCAAGACCTCGAACGGGGTCCTCGGCTCGTCCGCGGGATCGGCGCACACCTCCAGCAGCACCGCCATGATCTCGTTCGAGATCGCGGTGATCTCGTCCGGCGCGTGGTAGCCGGGCACCGGCGTGCCGTAGATCAACAGGTACCGCTGCGGGTCGGCCAGCGCCCACTCCCGGATGATCGCGGCGAGCGCCACCACGGTCGTGCCCGCCTCGTGCGCGGCCCGCACGGTGTCGGCCAGGCTGCGGTAAGCGTCCCGGATCAGCGCGGTGATCAGCTCGTCGCGACCGGCGAAGTACCGGTACAGCGCCGGCCCGCTCATGCCCATCTCCTTGGCGATGGCGTTGAGCGACAACGCCGTCACCCCGGCCTCGGCGATCTGCGCCCACGCGTGCCGCTTGACCTCGTCGCGCACCTGGGTCCGGTAGCGCTCGCGCGGGTTCTTCGCCGAGTCCGTCGTCATGGTTAGACCCTCTCACATTCGTTATTGACACTCACACACATGTCCGCTTAGCTTTCATCTTGTCACCAATGTTAGACCCTCTAACCAACACGACAAGCCGTAGCGAAGGTGAGATCATGTCTGTCAATACACGCCCAAACGTCCGCGCGGCCGCCTATCCGACGACGTCGACGCTGGTCGCGGCCTGGGCCGCGCCGGTCATGGTCATCGGCCAGTTCGGTCTGCTCTCCGGGATCCCGATCGCCGTCGCGCTGGTCGCGAGCCTGCGCAACCGCCGGTCGAAGGCACTGCGCTGGTGGACAGGAGCGCTGACGCTGGCCTACGCCACTCCGCTGACGATGTGGCTCGCGGGCCCGAGCGAGGCGCCCAGCCTCTCGAAGTACATGAGCCCCGCGATGACGGCGGTTCTCGCGGGTGTCGGCGTTGCCACGGCCGTCGCGCACCAGGTAGTTCGCAGGAGGTCTACTGGCAAGTAACCTGACGGCGTGACCCTCCCCCTGACCGGCGAACGCACAGTGCCCGGTATCGCGGAAGAGAACTACTGGTTCCGCCGGCACGAGGCGGCGTACCTGCACCTCATCGGCCACTGCGCGGACGCGGTCGTGCTGGAGGCGGGCTGCGGCGAGGGCTACGGCGCCCAGCTGATCCGCACCGTCGCGCGGCGGGTGATCGCACTCGACTACGACGAGCTGACGTCGCAGCACGTTGCCAAGCAATATCCGGAGCTGAACGTGCTGCGCGGGAACCTCGCGATGCTGCCGTTGCGCGACGAGAGCGTCGACGTCGTGGCGAACCTGCAGGTCATCGAGCACCTGTGGGACCAGGAGGGCTTCCTCGCCGAGTGCCGGAGGGTGCTGCGACCAGGCGGGAAGCTGATCGTCACGACGCCGAACCGGCTGACGTTCTCACCGGGCCAGGACACGCCGCTGAACCCGTTCCACACCAGGGAACTGGCACCGTCCGAACTGGACGAGATGCTCACGGAAGCTGGTTTCCGCGTTGACGAACTGACGGGACTGCGTCACGGGAAGAGGCTTGACTCCCTCCTGGATGGACAGATCATCAGTGCACAGGTCGAAGTCGCCCTGTCCGGTGCACCGTGGCCGGCCGAGCTCAAGGAGGCTGTCGAGTCGGTGACGGTGGAGGACTTCGACATCACCCCTGAGGACATGGACACCTGCCTCGACCTCGTGGCCGTGGCGGTGCGCGCGTGAGCCCGAGAACAACCGAGGGCACGTTCTGCCTCGTCCTGCACAGCCATCTGCCCTGGCTCGCGCACCACGGCACGTGGCCGGTCGGCGAGGAGTGGCTCTACCAGGCGTGGGCGCACTCGTACCTGCCCGTCGTGGACATGCTCAGAAGGTTCGCCGACGAGGGCCGCGAAGACGTCCTGACACTCGGCGTCACACCGGTCCTGGCCGCACAGCTCGACGACCCGTACTGCTTACGCGGCGCGCACGACTGGCTCGGCAACTGGCACCTGCGCTCGCACTACGCCGGTGAACGGCTGCGCGAGCTGTCCGCGTACGAGCACCGGGCGTCGTCCTGGGCGCTCGAGAAGTTCGAATCCCATTGGCGGCACGGGTTCTCGCCGATCCTGCGGTCCCTTGTGGACTCCCAGACGATCGAGCTGCTCGGCGGCCCGGCGACACACCCCTTCCAGCCCTTGCTGGACCCGAAGGTACGAGCCTTCGCGCTCAAGGCCGGTCTGGACGACACGAGACTCCGGATCGGCCGAGCGCCGGAAGGCATCTGGGCGCCGGAGTGCGGTTACTCGCCCGGCATGGAGGCGGGATACGCCCAGGCCGGCGTCAAGAGGTTCATGGTCGACGGGCCCGCGCTGCACGGCGACACCTCGACCGCGCACCCGGTCGGATCCAGCGACGTGCTGGCGTTCGGGCGTGATCTCGAGGTCTCGTACCGCGTGTGGTCGCCCAAGGTCGGCTATCCGGGCGATGCCGCGTACCGGGATTTTCACACGTTCGACCACCCGACGGGCCTCAAGCCGTCGCGGGTGACCGGCAAGAACGTGGCGCCGGAGGACAAGCGGCCGTACGACCCGCTGCTGGCACGGGAAGCGATCGGCCGGCACGTCGAGGACTTCGTCGAGACGGTCGTGCGACGGCTGCGGGCGATCGACGGCGGCCTGGTCGTCGCGGCGTACGACACCGAGCTCTACGGGCACTGGTGGCACGAAGGTCCTCTGTGGCTGGAAGCGGTGCTGCGGGCGTTGCCGGAGGCCGGCGTGCGGGTGACGACCCTCAGAGGCGCCATCGATGCCGGGCACGTCGGCAAACCTGTCGAGCTGCCGGCCTCGTCGTGGGGCAGCGGCAAGGACTGGCGGGTGTGGGACGGCGCGCAGGTGTCGGACGTCGTGTCGCTCAACGAGTCGGTGCAGAAAGAACTGCTGGAGCTGGACTTCTCGTCCGACGTGCGGGATCCGGTGCTGGACCAGGCGGTGCGCGAGGCGTTGCTGGCGTTGTCGAGCGACTGGGCCTTCATGGTCACCAAGGACTCGGCCGCGGACTACGCCCGGTACCGCGCGAAGATTCACAGCGATCGTTTCAGCGAGCTGGCGGCGTTGGCGCGGAGCGGTCGTGGACGTGCGAGGGCGGCGGAACTCCGCGCGGCAGACGGTCCTTTCGGCCATCTGGACGCGCGAGGAATGAGGTAACGGGATGCGCGTGCTGATGTTGTCGTGGGAGTACCCGCCGGTGGTCGTCGGCGGGCTGGGCAGGCACGTCCACGCGCTCGCGACACAGCTGGCCGCGCAGGGGCACGACGTCGTCGTGCTCTGCCGACAACCTTCCGGCACCGACGCGGTCACGCACCCGACGGTCGACGTGGTCAGCGAGGGCGTGCGGCTGATCCGCGTCGCCGAGGACCCCGCGCACTTCGTCTTCGAGAAGGACCTCCTGGCGTGGACCCTCGCGATGGGGCACGCCATGACGCGCGCGGGCCTCGACCTCGGCGACTGGCGCCCGGACGTGGTGCACGCGCACGACTGGCTGGTCACGCACCCGGCCGTCGCGCTGGCGGAGTCCTTCGGCGTGCCGCTGATCGCGACGATCCACGCGACCGAGGCCGGGCGGCACTCCGGCTGGCTGTCGCACCCGCTGAACCAGCAGGTGCACTCGGTGGAGTGGTGGCTGGCGAACCGCGCCGACTCGCTGATCACCTGCTCCTCGGCGATGCGGCGCGAGGTGGCGCATCTGTTCGATGTGGACACCGACGTGGTTTCCGTGCTGCACAACGGGATCGAGCCGAACGGCTGGAAGGTGCGCGCGAAGGACGTCGGAGCGGCCCGGCGCACCTACTCTCCGCACGGCGATCCGTTGCTGCTGTTCTTCGGACGCATCGAGTGGGAGAAGGGCATCCAGGACCTGATCGCCGCGCTCCCCCGGATCCGCAGGCACCACCGGGGCACGCGGGTCGTCGTGGCCGGTGACGGTTCGCAGACCGAGTGGCTGCGGGAACAGGCGCGCAAGCACCGGGTGCTGCGCGCGGTGGAGTTCGTCGGACATCTCTCCGACAGGTCTTTGGCGGCGTTGCTCACAGCCGCGAACGCCGTGGTGCTGCCCTCGCGGTACGAACCGTTCGGGATCGTGGCGCTGGAGGCCGCGGCAGCCGGGACGCCGCTCGTCGCGTCCACCGCCGGTGGCCTCGGTGAAGTGGTGCTGGACGGCGTCACCGGACTGTCGTTCGCCCCCGGTGACGTGGACGGAATCGCTCACGCGGTGCGGGACGTGTTGTCCGATCCGACGTCCGCCGCCACGCGTGCCCGTGCCGCCAAGGAGCGGTTGGGCACCGACTTCGACTGGGCCACGATCGCCTCCGGCACGGCCGAGGTCTACGCAGCCGCGGAAGTGCGCGAACCACGAGTGCTGGGGCGTCCCAAGATCGCTACGGGCAACCTGTTCACTTGATCTTGGTACAGTCGCCGGTCCCGTTAACAACAGGTGACCGAGGACTGAATGAAATACCAACGCTTCGTGGCGCTCGGGGACAGCTGCACCGAGGGCCTGGACGACCTGCTGCCCGACGGCCGGTACCGCGGCTGGGCGGACCGCGTCGCGTCCGTGCTGGACGCGCCGGGTTTCCGCTATGCCAATCTCGGTGTGCGCGGCCGTCGGCTCGACCAGATGCTGGTGGAGCAGGTCCCGTCCGCGGAGTCGTTGCAGCCCGACCTGGTCGTGCTGTTCGGCGGCGGCAACGACGTGATGTCAGGCGCGTCGGCCGCCCAGATCGCCCGCCGCGTCGACGCGATGGTGCGTGCCGTGACGTCGTTCGCGCCGACGGTCGCCGTCTTCACGTTGAGCGACATCTCGCAGCGCATGCCCTTCGGCTGGCGCATGCGGCCGCGCATCGAGGCGTTGAACGACGCCGTGCGGGTCGCTGCCGTGCGTTATGGCGCGGTGCTGGTCGACGTGTGGGGCGACGAATGCGTGCAGGACTCGCGCTTCTTCGGCCCGGACCGTCTGCACCTGTCGTCGTTGGGGCACCGCCGGTTGGCAGGGCACGTGCTGTCGGCGCTGGACATCCCGTTCGACCCGGCGTGGATGGCGCCGCTGGACGGCACGGCCGCGCCCGCCTCGCTGTGGGACCACGTGCGGTGGCTGCGCGACCAGGTGCTGCCCGTCGCGTACTCACGCTCGCGCAACAAGCTGATCGGCCGCCAGCCGGGCGACGGCTTCCGGCCTAAGCGTCCGCAGCTTCTTCCGTTCGCTTAGCCAGCGCCTCCTTGGCCTTGCGGGCCATGTCCGCGATGTCGGCCCGCCGCTGAGCGTCCGCCTCGTAGTCGGCGCGCCGATCCCGCACGACCCGTGCCGGCGCGCCCACCGCGATCTTGAAGTCCGGCACGTCGCCGCGCACGACGGCGTGCGCTCCGAGGACACACCCGCGGCCGACCCTGGTACCCCTGAGCACCGTCACCTTGGCGCCGAGCCAGCAGTCCGGCCCGATCCGCACCGGCGACTTCACGATGCCCTGGTCCTTGATCGGCAGCGTGATGTCCTCGGTCTTGTGGTCGAAGTCGCAGATGTAGACCCAGTCCGCGACCAGGCTGGAAGCCCCGATCTCGATGTCAAGGTAGCAGTTGACCGTGTTGTCCTTGCCGAACACGACCTTGTCGCCGATGCGCAGCGATCCCTCGTGGCACCGGATGGCGTTGCCGTCGCCGATGTGCACCCAGCGGCCGATCTCCAGCCGCCCGTAGCCCGGCCGCGCCATGACGTCGACGCGCTTGCCGAAGAAGACCATGCCGCGCAGCACCACGTGCGGGTTGAGCAGGCGGAACTTGAGCAGCCGCCAGTACCGCACCAGGTACCAGGGGGTGTAGGCCCGGTGGCGCAGGACCCAGCGCAGCGAGGCGAGCGTGAGGAAGCGGGCCTGCTGGGGGTCGCGGCGCGACCTGGCCCAGCGAGTCCACACCGGTGCGCCCCACATGGATGTCATAGGACGGCACTTTAACTATTCGCGGACACCGGCCCGCTCAGACACCACCTGGCCGGCTCACGGGACCTCTGGCGACCGTTCCGCCCGTCGCTGTTCGCGGCGCTGAACGATCCGCTCGACCACGTCCTGGTCGATCGGGACCAGCTCGCCGTCCTTGCGTCCTCGCTCCAGGTCCTCGAGGAGGTGGCTGCGCTCCCAGCCCGAACCGGTGACGTACCGCTCCTCCAGTTCGAATCCCCGCGGACCCTTCCACGTCCTGAGCACCCCGTCGGGATCGTCCACCTCGGTCCTGTAGTCCAACCAGGCGAAGTAGGAGTACTGGCCGTCCAGAGGAGCCAGGTAGGTCATCCGTTCCCGCTGCCGATGCTCGAACCGCGTTGCCGCGGCGGCGTCGATCCGATGCACCCCGCCGGTGCCGGACTCCGCCTGACTCAGCGCGGTGGTGGGTTCCCAGACGAGTTTGGTCGTGAACGCCTCGTCGTGCGTCTGCCCCCGGTCGTCCACCCACCGCCTGCACACATGCCGCGGGTCCTCCACTCGCGGCCAGGTCTCGGTGACGATGGCGAAGTACTCGTACTGTCGTTCCAACTCAGCTCTCGTCTCGTCCGGGGAGGACGCGCCCCTCGCGGTGCAAGGGGCGCGTCCGTCGATCAGGGGTTCCGCTTGTAGTTCTTGATCTCCTTCGCCGCAGGCGGGGTCGGCACCTTGACGAAGATGCTCTCCGACTCCGCGTTCTCGGCTGCGTTGTCCGCTTCGATCCTGCCGATCTCGAGCTTCTCGTCGTCGGTGAGGCCCCGGTTCTCCGCCTTGGCCTTGGCCTTGATCGCGTTGATCTGCGCCTCGTTCGACCTGCGAATTTCGTAGTGCGGTTCCTCGACCTTCTTCGCGTCGAAGCTGTCCTTCGTGTGGAACTGGAGTTCGAAGAGCTGGCCGCCCTTCGACTCGAAGGTCACGTTGATGCCTGGGTAGGCCTTCGTGCTCGCCCAGAAGTTCTTGATCGTGACGAGCGTGTAGCCCTTCAACTCGAAGAAGCGGATCACCTCGTGGAACTTGTTCGCGTACGTCGCCTCCGGGAACAGGTAGGTGTACCTGACCGCGTCGTTCATCTTGGCCGCGACCTTGTCCAGCGGCACCTTGTTGCCGTCGACGTCGGTCCGCTCGTCGAAGAACTTGCGCAGGTAGGACGGCTGGCTCTTGAGGGTGTTCCCCGTTTGCCCCCTGCCGACCCTGACCGCCCGGGTGGCGTCCGCGATGGCGTCGACGTCCGGCGTGATCAGTTTCTCCTGCTGCGCGGCCTTCTCCAGCTGGGCCTTGGCCCAGCCGTAGTCGTCCGCGTTGATGCGGACCTTGAGCGCGCCGATGTCGTGCCGGTACTCACCGTCCACGACCGTCGGCTTCGGGTAGGTCTCCTCGCCGGGGGTCGGGTTCGGGCTTTCACACCCCGCGGCTGCGGCCGTCAGGCCACGGACACAGGCCGTGGGCCGCTCGACCTTGAACTTCGCGTCCTCGAGCTTGGCGAGGCCGTTCTCGATCCGCAGCGTGCCGCCCTCGACGCGCAGGATCGACCCCTCCAGCTTGCTGAGGTCACCCTCCAGGCGAGCGGAGTACGAATCCAGCCGGTAAAGCCTGCCGTCGATGGAGACGATCGCGTTGTCGATCTTTCCGACGCCGCTCTCGATGTCCACCTTGGAGGTGATGACCTCGCCGACCGAACCGGGGAGCCGGTTCGGCACGGTGTCGTGCAGCGTCACCCGCCAGCTCCTGAGCTCGGCGAGGTGGTCGAGAATCTTGCCGGTGCCCTTGAGGAGCACGTTCTTCATCAAGCCGAGCGACTTGGTGAGAGCGCCCGCGCCGCCGGTGAACTCCGACGTCGCCAGCGCGAACGACAGGTCCCAGATCGTCAGGCCGAGCGCCTTGGCCGGGTTGTCGTGCCACTCCTCCAGGTGGATCAGCGTGTACGGGTGCTCGATCGTGTACTTCAGACCCTCGACGATCTGGTTGCACGAGTCCCACGAGTAGACGTTGAAAAGGCAGTCCCCGACGGTCACCAGGCCGTCGAGCATGCCCTTCGCACCTTCGTAGACACCGCTGCCGATGTTCTTGTACAGCAGGGTCAGCTTGTCCTGGCCCGTGCGCAGCAGCTGGCAGGCGGCCTGGTCGCCGGCCGCGCACAACGCCCCCGCCCGCAACGAGTCCATCGCGGCCTCGCCGTAGGCCTTGAGGCCGCTCTTGGTGAACTCCCCGACCTTGTCCACGATGAGCTTGCAGGCGTCGAGGGTCTTGAGCCCACCGCGCGAGTTCATGCACTGGTTGACCGTGAGGATGCCGTTGGCCAGCTCGGCCGTGAGCATCTTCTGCTTCTCTTCGGCCTCCTGCCGCGCGATCTGCTCGGCCTGGTCGAGCCGGAGACGGTACTCGTGGACGTCCTTGATCTTCTCGGCGACGGCTTCGATGAACTGCTGCACCGCGTCACTGCTCGCCCGGGCCATCGCGTAGATCTGCTCGGTCGCCGCGGCCGCCCGGTCCGCGCTCGCGGCCGAAGCGCTCGCGGCCGCCGCGGCGTTGTTGGCGGCGACGGCGTCCCGCCCGGCGGTGCTGGCCCACTGGCCGGCGGTTCCGGCCGCGCTGTCCGCCGCGACGGCGTGTTGCACGGCCTCGTTCGCCGCACCGTGCGCGGTCTGCGCGTACTGCGCGGCCAGCTTCGCGGACTCGAAGGCACGGGCGGCCGCCTCGAACGCGGGCTTCACGGTCAGTTCGGCCCGGTCGGCCGCCTGGGACGCCCTGACCGCGGCCTGCGCGGCCTCGGCCGCTTTCTCGCCGGCGAGCCGGGACTGCTCCTCACTGATGAGAAGCGCCTCGGAGACGAGCTGCAGGGCCTTGCGCGCGTCGGCGTTGATCGAGGCGTACGGCCTGAGGATCACCTCCACCGCTTTCACGGAGTCGACGACCAGTGAGGCCGACGCTGCCGCGGCGGACGCCGCCCGTTCCGCGATGACCGACTGGAAGACGGCCTGGTTCGCCTCGCGCACCGAGGCTTCCGTCTCCTGCAAGGTCATGTCGGCGGACGCCTTGGCGCCCAGAGCCTCGTTCGTGGCTTCCAGCGCGAGCCGGTTCGCCTCGTCCGCGGCCCGGCGTGCGGTCACGGCCTGCTGAGTCGCCTCGTTCGCCGCCGCACGCGCCGCCCGCGCCGCGTTGGCGGCACGCTCGGCCGCCGCCTGTGCCTCCTGCGCCGACGCTCTGGCCGCCGAAGCCCATCCGGCCGACTCGTTCGACGCGGCGCGCGCGGCGTCGCGCTGGCCCCGGATCTCCCTGGTGACCTCCTCGACGTTCTCGCCGCGTTCCCTGGCGAGTGCCTCGCGTTCCTCGAGCCGCCGCTGGTACTGCTCCGTGCTGATCATCCGTGCGTTGTGCACGATGTCGAGGGTCTGGATCTGCGTCTGGATGGTGCGGACCTTGGCGACCGCGGCATCGTGCTCGCCCGCCAGCCGGGTGGCCTCGGCGTTCGCCGCGAACGCCGCGCTCGCCGTGGAGGCCGCGTTCCGTGCGGCACCTTGGGCGTTGACCCGGTGGTTGCGGGCCTTCGCGGCTTCCCGCTGCGCGTCCGCGGCCTTCGCGGCGGCGATGTCCTTCTGCTGCTTCGCCCGGTCGCGCGCCGCGATCGCGATGTCCTGCTGCCTGCGCGCCGCCTCGGCGAGCTCGGCCGCTTTGGCCTCCTGGCGTTTCGCCTCCGCGAGGTACTTCTCCGCGTTGTTGGCGTGCTCCTGGGCGTTGCGGTCGGCGTCGAGCGCGCGGCTGTCGGCCAGCGTGGCCGTTGCCGCGTGCGCCGACGTTTCCGCGGCGAGCGCGGCGGCGTCCACGGCGTTGCCGATGCCGATGGTGACCTTGGCCCACTCCAGGCCGTTGGTCATGCCGGTCTCGACCAGCCGTTCGGCGGCGCTGCGGGCCCGCTGGGTCGACTCGACGGACGCCAGCGCGATGCGGTTGGCGGCTTCGGACTCGCGCGCCGCGGTGGCCCGCTCGACGTCAAGCAGTTCGTTGCGCCCCAACTGCCCGTGCGCTCGGCCCGGCTTGTCGTCGCGGAAGATCTGGTCCGCCTTGTGAGCCGCTTCGACGGCCCGTTTCATGGCGTAGGTGACGTCTTCCAGATACTTCACCGCGTCGATGTTGGCGCGCATGATCTCGGCGCGCGCCTTGGCGGCGACTTCGCTGCGGCGGGCGAGCTGGTCGAGCTCGGCGATCGCGTTGTTGCGGTCCTCCAAGGCTTTCTGGATCGCTCGCTGCATGTCGTGGTCGCGCTTGTTCGCCTCGTGGTAGTCGACGAGGTAGAACTGGCGGATCCGGGCGTAGTCCTTGCTGGAGAGTGCGGCCTCGCCCTCCACCTTCACCTGGGGTCCACCCATGGCGACCATCTCGCGGACGCGGGCGATGATGCGGTCCTGCTCGGCCTTGTCGTCCTCGGCCTGTTGCTTGTCCCTCTTCAGCGCGATCTCGTAGCCGTACGCCACGAAGTCCTTGATCGCCTGGTCACCGGAGCGCAGCGCCGCCTCCGCGCCCTCCTTGACGTTCGGGCCGCCGGTGCGCGCCCACTCCTCGACCTTCTTGCGGTTCGCGGCCTTCTCGGCGGCCTTGCGCTGATCCGCCCGGGCCTGCGCCTCGGCCTGGCCGTGGTCGATGAACCAGATCAGCTTCTCTTTGGTGCCAACGGCCAGCGCCGCCTTGGCCGCGTCGCGGACCTCGACGTCCTCCGCGTGCTCGGAGATGTCGGTGACGAGCATCTTGTAGAACTCGTACTCGTCGTCGACCTCCTGCGGCGGAGGATCGTTGTTCGCGGCCTGCTGGAGCACCGGAACCGGTGGTGGCGCGGCGGTTGCGCTGACCGTGCCGCCGAAGAGGGCGAGCACGAGCGCCGCAGAAACGGGCATGACTAACCGGCGCCGCAACACGGCGCCTGATGATCTTTTGTTCATGATGTCAGCGATCCCCCAGATCGCGCTCTACGGCATCCTTGGCCGCTTTGCGAGCTTGCTCAGCGATGGCCAGCCATTTGGCGGCCTCGCCCTGTGCCCACCTGACCTCGTCCGCCCAGGAGGTGTTGGACTCGGTGGCCCGGCGGAGAACCTCTGCCCAGTCCTGTTCGGACTGGGCGTTCCGCGCGTGTTCCGCGATTCGGGCCCACGCGGCAGCCTGTGCGTCCGCTTTCCCCTTCTCCGCCAGCCAGTCCACTGAGGACTGTCCGGCCTCGCGGTCGATCTGCTCCCACGCGTTCTTCGCGTCCTGGCGGTACTTGCGCGCCAGCTCGCCGCTCGACTCGCGCTCGGCCTTCTCCGCGGCGAGTGCCGAGTCGGTCAGCAGCCTGATCCGGTCCTGCCAGATCACGTTCTGCTGCAGGGTGGACCGGATGAACCTCTCCTGGTCGAGGTCGGCCCCGATCTTCCAGTAGTACTTGAAGAACAACGCGACGGACCGGTCGTCACCGTTGATCGCGCTCTGCGCCAGCGCCCGCACCTGAAGGCCGGGATCGTCGGCCGCAAGCCGGGCGACGTAGTCGCGGTCCTCCTTGACGAGCCGGGCCAGCCGCTCCTGCCGCTTGTTGTCGTTGAGGCGGTCCAGTTCCTGAGCGCGTGCGTATCCACTTTGGACGTACTCTTCCTGCGCCGCACTCTTGGCGATCTTGGCTTCCCCGGACGAGCCGTTCACTTCACTGCCCGGGATGGAGGTCCGGTGGATCTCCCCGATGTACCAGGCGTTCGAGTCCTCCCGCGCCTTCGCACGTCTCATCGCCTCGGAGTACCCGGTCCGGATGAACGCTCTGATCTTCGCGTCGTCGTTGCTCTCGAACGCCACGTATGCCGCGGCCTGCAGTTCGGGCGGCATGTCCCGGTTGTACGACAACTTCCACACCGTGTCGCGCATGTCCGCGGTCAGATCCACCGCGGCCGCGATCATGAACGACGAGTCCGCGAACGCGGGAGCGGGTTTCACCGCCCCGGCAAGGCCTGCTGTGAGCACCACGGCCATTAACGCGGGCATGAGCGTATGACGCCCCATGTCCATCCCCCCAGAATCCATGTGGCGGGCTAAGTCGCCCGTGAAGTTCCTAGCACCTGGAGCGCCCGAGCGGACACAAACAGTTAAGTGATGCAGGTCACACCACGTTGCGCATCGCTTGGAGGGCGTGCGAAGTTCCCCTCCGGCATCCGACGATTCGTTGGTCGAGCGGCGTGGCTGGGGAGCCACACCGCGCCTGGGGGCGATGCCGATACGAGTCTTGGGGGATTCGTCTTGTCCAGACGCAGTCTGGCTGGCCGCGGCATGCGCGGAATCAGCGCGCTCGCGGGCGCCATCACATTCGCCGGCAGTCTGCTGGTCGCTCCGGCGCACGCCGCCGCCGCACCGTTCGGCGTCGATCCGCAGGCGATGGCCGCCGCGGAGGCGAGGGCGACGCAGGTGTCGGACCTCCAGCAGCGGCTGGCCGCGGCCAGCACGCTCAACGAGCAGGTCACACCCACTCAGGTGCGGATGACCGACCTGAACTTCACCATCTGGATCTGGGAAGCGGCGGGGAAGAAGAACTTCACCGCCATCAAGCGCGAAGCGCAGAAGGCATTCCTCGACGAGGTGAACGAGGCGGACGTCAACGCCACCTACAAGTTCATCACCGAGGGCATCTTCCCCGCCTACCGCGAGGACGTCCGGAACCTCGCCAGCCAGTCCGACCGCGTCCGGGAGCGGATGGCCGCGGCGGAGCTCGTCGGCTGGATGCCGCTGGAGGAGCAGTACAAGACCAACTCTCTCGAGAGCTTCGTCATCCGGCTGTACACCCTTGCCCCGGCGGGCAGCGAGGTCAAGGCGAAGGCGGCCGAGGTGCTGACCGCCACGTCCACGGACGCCGACCGTCAGAAGTACATCACCCAGGGCATCGTCGCGGCGTTCAACCTGGACAACCAGCGCAGGCGCGAGGCGGAAGCGCAGGCGCAGCGCGCACGGGACGAGAAGAAGGCGAGCGACGACGCCCGCATCCTGGCCTGGAAGGTCGTTTCCAGGCCCACGATGCCGGACGAGCTCAAGAACATCACCGACTCCGAGTTCACCTACGAGATCTTCCGCAAGGCGCTCGGCAAGAACGTCGTCGCCGCCGCTCAGCTGGCACTGGACAGCCGGGACGCGGCGAAGATCAAGGCCTTCATCTTCACCGGCGTCCACACCGCTCACCAGGCGGACGTCGCCGAGGAGAACGCGAAGGACGCGGTCGAGACCGAGAAGAGGATCAAGGAGATCCTCGACAACGCCAGGCGGGACGGCTACCAGCCGGAGGTCGTCGCCGCCGCCACCACCGCGCTGGCAGGCGACCTGACCGCGCGGCACTCGTTCCTCAACCTCGGCTTCTCCGAGGCCGTCAGGAGGGATCTGGCCAAGCCCAAGAACGAGCTCGTGGTCGAGTTGCAGGGCCAGGCCTCCGGGCGTTGCGTCCAGATCGCGGGCGTGTACGAGCAGGCCATCGAGAACAACCAGTACAACGAGCTGTGGGACTGCGTGCGCGGCCCCAAGCAGGTGTGGGTGATGAAGCAGGTCGGCACCAACGAGTACATGCTGCTCAGCCTGATCTCGCGGCAGTGCCTGGAAGGCTCCGTCGAAGTCCTGCGCCAGAACCCGTGCGACGCCAACAACGGCAACCACAGGTGGAACTTCGTCGAGAACACCGACGGTTCGTTCCAGATCAAGAACGTGGCCACCGGCAAGTTCATCACGGCCAAGGACGGCGGCACTCCGAACGCCACCAATGTCGTCAGCTACGGCAACACCAACGACGGCCACCAGCGCTGGCGCATCATCGACCTGGCGCACCGCTCCGACGCCACGCAGGTCGCTGTCGGCCGCTACCAGCTCAAGGGCGTCCAGTCCGGCCGCTGCCTGCAGACCGCGGGCGTGTGGGACACGCCGAACCAGGGTGCGCTCGCCAACCTCGCGAACCAGGAGATCTGGGAGTGCGTCGGCGGCGGCAAGATGGCGTGGGACCTCGTCGACCTCGGGGGCAAGAGGTACGCGCTCAAGAACGTGATGTCCGGCAAGTGCCTCGACGTCAAGTACGGCGGCTGGGCCAACGGCACGGAGCTCGTCCAGTACGAATGCCACTACGGCGACACGGAGCAGTTCGTGTTCAGCGCCGAGCCCGACGGCACCTTCGTGCTGGAGAGCGCGCTGACCGGTAAGGCCGCGGACGTGTGGGGCGCTGCCGTGCAGAACGGCGCGTGGGTCGCCATCCACGACACGCACCGTCAGGGCAACCAGAGGTGGACGCTGGTTCCCGCGTGATGCGCCACACCGAGTGAAGGGGCTCCCTCCGGTTCGCCGGAGGGAGCCCTTCGCACGAAGATCCGCACGCAGGACGGAAGTGCTGTCCGGCAAGCTGGTGACATGGCGATCCCTCTGATCATCGACACCGACCCCGGCGTGGACGACGCGTTCGCGATCGCGCTGGCCGCCCGCAGCCCCGAGGTGGAGCTGAAGGGCCTCACCACGGTGTTCGGCAACGTCGCGCTCGACCTCACCACCCGCAACGCCCTGGGCCTGCTCGCGCACCTCGGCCGCACCGGCGTGCCGGTGGTCAAGGGGTACGAGGGGCCGGCCGGGGCGGCGGACGTGCACGGGGAGGACGGGCTCGGAGGGCAGGCGCACACGTTGCCGCAGAACAATAAGGGCCTTTACGGGGACGACCCGATCCGGTTCTTCGCGGACAACCTGACGCCTCGCACGGTGGTCGTCGCCATCGGGCCGTTGACCAACATCGCGGCGGCGCTCGACGCCGGCATCACGTTTCCGCAGCTGATCGTCATGGGTGGTGGGCTGGGTCTCGGCAACATGACCGAGCGGGCCGAGTTCAACTTCTGGGCCGACGCCGAGGCGGCTCAGACGGTGATCCGCCGCGGCAACCCGATCATCGTGCCGCTCAACCTCACCCAGCGGTGCATCGCGGACACGGAGTTCCTGGCGAACGTCGACCCGGTGCTGAGCAACTTCACCGGCACCTACCGGGCGTACCTCGCGCGGCACTCCGAGCAGAACCTCTCCCAGCGCGAGGAGGGCATCCTGATCCACGACGCCGTCGCGGTGGCGGAAGCGATCATCCCCGGCACGCTGAAGCTCAGGACCCACCTGCTCGACGTCGACGACGAGGGCGCCCTCGTCGAGGGAAAGCACCAGGTAGAGGTTGCGGAAGACACCGATTGGCCTGCGCTGCGGGCCTTCATGGAGCAGCGCTTGTCCGTTTGACGACAACTTCACGTCGCTCTCTGGGGTTGCGCGGCCACGATAAGTAGGGTCCGCGTCCATGCAGCGAAGAGGCCTCATGACAGCTGCGGTGGCGGTGGCCATGACATTCGGAGTGGTCCCTGCCTCCGCACAGCCCCAGACTCAGGTGGTGCCGGATCCCGCGGCGCACGTGAACCCGTTCATCGGCACGACCAATCTCGGGAACACCTTCCCCGGAGCGGTCGTGCCGTTCGGCATGTTCTCCTTCAGCCCCGAGGCGAGCCGCGGCAACACCCTGCGCGCCGCGGCGCCCGGCGGTTATCGGTACGACGCAACGAAGATCCGCGGCTTCAGCCTGACCCACATGTCCGGCACGGGGTGCGCGGGCGGCGGTGGTGACATCCCGATCTTCCCGCACGTCGGGACTGTCACGACTTCGCCGACCACGGACGCGACGGATGCCGTCTACGCCAGTGAGTTCGCGCACTCCGACGAGGTGGCCAAGCCCGGCCGCTACGACGTGACGTTGAAGTCCGGCGCCAAAGCCGAGCTGTCCGCCACCGAACGCACCGGTGCCGCGCGCTTCAGCTTCCCCGCCGACAAGCCAGCGACGGTGCTGATCAACACCTCCAAGTCGCAGGTCGGCAGCAGCGACGCGGTCACGTCGATCGACAAGGCCAAGCGCACGATCACGGGTTCGGTCACGGCCGGCAACTTCTGCGGCTACATCAACCAGGTCGGCCGCCGCAGCTACTACACGCTGCACTTCGTGGCGGAGTTCGACCAGGACTTCACCCAGGTCGGCACGTATCAAGACAACGTTGTCACGCCCGATTCCACCTCCTCCAAGGGCGGCACGACGTACGGCACGAACGGCTGGCCGGTGCTCGGCAAGGGTTCCGGCGCCTACCTCGGGTTCGCGCCCGGCTCGCAGGTCAACGTCAAGGTCGGCATCTCGTACGTCAGCCTGGACAACGCCCGGGCGAACCTCAGCGCCGAGAACAAGGGTCAGTCCATTGAGGACATGAGGGACAACGCGTACATCGCGTGGCAGAAGCAGCTCAAGCGCATCGAGGTCGGCGGCGGCTCCGATGACGAGCGGACCAAGTTCTACACCGCGCTGTACCACGCGCTGTTGCACCCCAACCTCTTCAGCGACGTCAACGGCGAGTACGCCGGGTTCGACGGCAAGGCGCACAAGATCGACAAACGCAGGCAGAAGGCCCAGTACGGCACCTTCTCCGGCTGGGACGTCTACCGCTCGCAGCTGCAGCTCGTCACGCTGCTGGAGCCGCAGATCGGGTCGGACATCGCGCAGTCGCTGCTCAACCAGGCCGACCAGAACAACGGCGTCTGGGACCGCTGGACGCACAACGGCGGCGGCACGCACGTGATGAACGGCGACCCGGCGCCGATCGCACTGGCCGCGATCACGGCGTTCGGCGGCGACAAGTACGACATCAGGTCCTCGCTGAAGTCCTTGGTGCAGGCCGCGACCGTGCCCACGGCCCAGGACCTGAGCAAGGACGGCTGGGCGGTGATGTCCGTGGGGCAGCGGCCGTCGCTCGACAAGTACCTGCAGCACAAGTACATGCCGTCCGTGTCGAACGCGTGGGGTGGCGCGGCGGAGACCCTGGAGATCTCCGCGGCGGACTTCGCGATCAGCCAGCTCGCCGAGCGCACCGGCGACCGCAGGACCGCGAAGACGTTCGCCGAGCGCGCGCAGTGGTGGCAGAACAACTTCGACCCGGTCGCCGACTCCACCGGCGGCTACATCCGCAACCGCGACGCCGACGGCACGTGGGTCAAGGACTTCACGCCCGGCACCGGCAACGGGTTCGTCGAGGGCAGCAGTGCCCAGTACACGTGGATGGTCACGCACAACGTCGCCGGGCTCGTGGAGTCGTTGGGCGGCAAGGAACGCGCGAACAAGCGCCTCGACGACTTCTTCCACAACGCAGACGGCACCTGGGCTCTGACGGGCCAGGGCGGCGCGAAGTCCGAACTGGACAACGAGCCGTCGATCAACGTCCCGTGGCTCTACAACTACACCGGCCAGCCCGCCAAGACGCAGGAGACGTTGCGCGAGACGATCGGCACGCTGTGGAAGAACGCTCCCGGCGGCATTCCCGGCAACGACGACCTCGGCGCGATGTCGTCCTGGTTCGTCTTCACCTCGATGGGCATCTACCCGCAGGTGCCGTCGCGCGCCGAGCTGGTGCTGAGCAGCCCGCTGTTCACGTCGGTGAAGATCAACCGCGGCGGTGGCAAGGACATCACGATCAACGCTCCGGCCGCCAACACGGTCACGAAGTACGTGCAGTCGTTGAAGGTCAACGGTCGCGCCACCACCAAGACCTGGCTGCCCGAGTCGTTCGTGGAGCACGGCGGCAAGCTCGACTTCGTGCTCGGCAAGACGCCTTCTTCCTGGGGCAGCGGAGCTTCCGACGCGCCGCCGTCGTTCCGCGAGGGCGAGCAGCCGATCAAGCACGACCAGCCGTACTTCCTGACCGTCGAACCGCGTGATCTGGTGGCGGAGCAGGGCAAGCCCACCAAGGTGAAGGTCAACGCCGTCAAGCTGTACGACGGCGACCCGAAGGCGACGTTCAAGGTCGACATCGACCCGCTGATCGCTGCCTCGCCCAGCACCGGAACCGTGCCCGGCGAGTTCACCATCACCCCGCAACCCTCTGCGCAGGACGGTTTCTACGACTTCACCGTGACGGTGACCGTCGAGGGCGCCGCGAAGCCCGTGGTGCTGCCGAAGACGGTGAAGGTCGCGCCGGCGGGCAGCATGCTCGCCGCCGTGAACAACGTCGGTGCCTCCGACGACGCGACCGGCGAGGGCGACTTCGACGGCGGCGGCTACAGCTACTCGCGTCAGGCTCTCGCAACCGCAGGCCTGACGCCTGGCGGTTCGGGCACGGTGGACGGCTTGTCCTACACGTGGCCCGCGTCGCCTCCCGGCCGTCCCGACAACGCCACGGCGGCGAAGCAAACGCTTGCCCTGTCCGGAACCCGGCTCGCCTTCCTCGGTTCAGCCACGAACGGCGCCCGCACCCGGCCCGCGGTCGTGACGTTCACGGACGGCACCACCGCGACCGTTGAAATCGGTTTCAGCGACTGGACTTTGGGCGGTGGCGGCGCATCTCCGAGCTACGGCAACGTGATCGTCGCGAACACGCCGTACCGCAACCAGTCCGGCGGCGGCAACGAAAAGGTGGCGACGCACATCTTCGCGACGAAGACGTACGTGGCACCGGAAGGCAAGACGCTGGCGAGCATCGTGCTACCAGATGATGTCGACCTGCATGTTTTTGCCGTGGCGCAAAGCTAGTTCGTCGAACATGGGCGGTTCCCGTCGCGCTGGCGGCGGGAACCGCCCACGTCCTATCTTGTGACGTAAGCCCGAGCGCCGCCGCCTCGCTCTGAGCGTGAGGCGCCGCCATGCCGAACTGCGTGCGGTCAACGAGGATCGCAGTGCACTCGTCGGACCTGCTCACCTCCGACGCCGTCGCCACCTGGCTCGATGCCCTGCCCGGCTGGCTCGTCGTGGGCACGGCCTGCACCTTGGAAGACCTGGTGCTGTTGTGTCGTCTGCGGCCGCCGGACGTGGTGGTGGGGCAGCTTCCACCGGAATTCGTACCGGACTTTCCACTCGTGCCGTTGTGCCCGACGTGCGGACTGGCAACGCTGCGCGCCTCTTTGGAGCACGTGCCGCTGGTTCCGCTGCGCCGGGTCGCACCGGGAGCGTTGACCGACCGCGAGATGGAGGTGCTCGCGTACGTCTGCTCCGGACTGTCGGCTGTGCTGGTCGCGTCGGCTCTCCAGCTCTCGCCGCACACCGTGGTCAACTACAAGCGGCGGATCTTCGCGAAGCTCGGGGTGCAGAGCCGGGTGCAGGCCGCCGCGGTGGTGGCGCGGCTCGGGCTCGTGCGGACTCGGGGTCGCGGGGTTGCCATGCCGGACAACGTTCCTGGGCTGACGCACCGGGAGAACGACATCCTGGCGTCGATCGCGCGTGGCGAATCGGTGCGGCAGACGGCTTCGGCGCTGGGGATCGCGGTGAAGACGGTGGAGTCGGAGCAACGGCAGCTGTTCTTCAAGCTGCGGGTGCACAACCGCGCTCAGGCGCTGGCGGAGGCGCAGCGGCTGGGGTTGCTCACGTAAGGGATTGGCGTCCCTGCGTGGTTCTTCGTCCGTGCGGCGGGCGGTGATCTCGCAGAACACTGCGCCTGCGTCGATTCGTCGAGCCGCGGCCAATAGTGTGGGGTGGTGTTCACCGTTTCAGAACGCGATCAGCTGCGTCGTGACCTGGTCAACGCCGCCGACACCGACCCGCGGGTGGTCGGGGCGGCGCTGACCGGGTCCGCGGCGGTGGGCAGGGAAGACCGCTGGTCGGACATCGACTTCGCACTCTCGGTCGACCGCGAGATCGACGCCGTGGTGGCCGACTGGACCGCGCTGATGTACGCGTGCGGCGCGGTCAGCCACCTCGACGTGTGGCACGGGGCCGTGCTGTTCCGCGTCTACCTGATGCGGTCGACACTTCAGGTCGACATCGCCTTCTGGCCGTCGACGGAGTTCGGCGCTACCGGGCCCACGTTCCGGCTGCTGTTCGGCGAGGCCAACGAGATCCCGCACGTGGGTCAGCCTGGCCGCGACGGGCTGATCGGGCTCGCCTGGCTCTACGCGCTGCACGCGCGGTCGTCGATCGAGCGCGGGCGTTCGTGGCAGGCGCTCTACATGATCAACAACATGCGTGACCAGGTGATGGCGTTGCGGTGCCTGGAGCAAGGGGTCAACGCGATGCAGGGGCGGGGGCTGGACGACCTCGCCGACGCCTCCGCGTTTGCCGGGACGCTGGTGTTGTCGACGCATCCGGACGAGCTGCGCAGGGCGTTCCACGTGTTGACCGGAATGCTGCTCGGTGAGATCACCGACTCGGAAGTGGCGGCGGCGGTGCGGGCGCTGTCGCCGGGGGCCGCTGTGCAGCGATGACTGCGAACAACCCCCGCACCCGCTCCCCGCACCGGCTCAGCGGGTCGGCGCCGGCACCGCTCGGACAGGTGCCGTCTCCCTGAGCAGCAGGCCGGCGGTGAGCAGCACCAGCACGGCAGCGGAGCCGTGCACGCTCAGCGCGATGCTCAGCGGGCCGCCGCTGGTGAGCACGGCGAGGCAGTCGCCGATCGGGATGATCGCGTCGGCCAGGACGACCCAGCCCAGAGCTCGGCGCTGCTTCAGGAGCAGCAGGATCAGGGCTGTCAGGCCGTAGGCGAGGTCGCGCACGCCCTTCACCACGTAGTAGCCGGAGGGGTCGGCGACGCCGAAGCCCGCTGCCGCGCCGGGGCCGTTGAGCAGGAAGTTCAGGCCGAAGACGAAGCCGGCCAGTACGACCAGCCAGGCCATGATCGTGGTCAACCGCATGATGTCCTCCGAGAAGTTCTAGCGTTGCTAGCGAATGGAGCGACGCTAACACTAGTCGCGCTCGAATGTCTAGCAGTGCTAGATTTGCCTGGTGACCATCCAGAACCGGCGCGAGCGTGAACGCGCGGAACGGCACCAGCTGATCATCGACGCTGCCCGCGAGCTGGCTGAGGCGGAAGGCTGGGAGGCGGTCACGACGCGCCGGCTCGCGGAGAAGGTCGAGTACAGCCAGCCGGTGCTCTACAGCCACTTCAAGGGCAAGGACGCGATCGTGCGCGCGGTGGCGATCCAGGGGTGCGGGGAGTTGGCGCGGCTGATGCGGAAAGCCCGTCCCGCGCAGGGGGAGTCACGGCTGAAAGCGGCCGCGGTGGCGTACCTGGAGTTCGCCGCGAAGAGGCCCGCGCTGTACGACGCGATGTTCGTGCAGCAGGTCGACATCCCGTTCGGCACGGACGAAGTGCCGCAGGAGTTGCGGGACGCGTTCGGCGAGCTCGTCGCGGCGGTCGAACCTGTTGCGGGAGAACGGGATCTGGAGACGCTGACCGAGGTGTTCTGGAGTTCGCTGCACGGGATCGCGACGCTCACGCACGGGCACCGGCTACGACCGGATCACCACGAGGCACGGCTGGATCTGATGCTGAGCGCGCTTCAAGGCGCCTGACGCGGCACTCAGGTGCGCTCGGCCTGACACAGCACCATGACCGGCTTCGAGCCGATCCTGGTCAGCACCACCGTGGCCTCGTCCGGGCCGGAGAGCTTCAGGCGCTTGCGCAGCGTGTTCGGGTCGATGTCCAGGCCGCGCACCAGGATCTCCAACCGGCCGACACCACGGGAAGAAAGCAGCGACTTCAACGACTTCTCGGTGTAGTGGCCGTGTTCCAGAACTCGGAACGCGCGGATGCCCGCCGGCGCGACATCACCGCTCAGGTAAGCGATGCGTTCGTCGAGCTGCCACAGGCCATGCCGAGCCGCGTAGTGACGGACGAGACCCGCGCGCACGACCGCGCCGTCCGGGTCGATGATCCACTGACCGGGCGGACCGACGGGGCAGTCGTCGGGCTCGGCGTCGGTGATCGTCCACGCCGAAGACCCGTGCAGCACAGTGGCACGGCGCGAAACCCCTGGCGTGGCAAGGCCTCGCGTCCACAGGCAGGCTTCGCGCACAGCGCCGTCCAGAGACACCAGCTCGATCTCGTCGGCCCAGGGCGCGACCGCGAAGTCGATGCCCGGCGCGCACTTCACCGCGAGATCGACCCCGGCGTAGATCGAGGACAGCTCGTCCAACGGCGGCACGAAATCCTGCGGGTGCCACTTGCGACGGCCGGACGAGTCACGACGGGCCGGGTCCGCAGTGACGGCCCCCGCGCGCGAAACGGGCCGCAACGCGTCGGCCTGGACGACCAGCTGGCCGGGAACGTTGTTGCGCGCCATGGCAAGCCGGACCGGATCGAGGTCAGAGCCGACGCACCGGGAAGCGACCGCGCTCAACGCGAACAGATCCGCGCCGATCGAGCACGTGACGTCGTGGACATCCCGATCGGCGAACCGAGCGGCCCGATGCCGGGCGACCGCGGAAGCGGTGGCCTGCTGGAGAGCGTCGTCGGTGAAGAGCCAGCCCGCAGCAGAGTCCAGTTTGGACATCGCACGACGGCGCAGCAGCACGGTTTCCACGACGGGAGCGAACGAGGCGCCGAGCAGCTTGCGGGCAGCTCCTACGTCGTGCAACCGAGAAGAGTCGGTGAAGGGCAACGCGTCCACCGAGGCCAACGCGGCGACTCCGGCAGCAGACCGCAGGAACGCCACGTCGGACGAGGTGAACGCGTACCCCAACTCAGGAGGACTTCCTGCCGGTGACCGACACGTTGTAGAACACCTCGCGCGGCAGCACCTTCGAGAACACGTTCTGGTCCACCCACGAGAGGTTCTGCCAGGTGCGGTAGGCGAACATCGCCCAGCCGAAGCCCAGCTTCTCGCGCGGCACGGCGGCCTCGAACGTGCGCACCGGCCAGCCGAACAGCGCGGCCGACAGCTCGTCCGTCACCGCGCGCACGCCCACCGCACCCGCACGCCGAGCCGTCGCTTCAAGCTGGTCCGGGTCGAACGTGTGCAGGTCGACGACGGCTTCCAGGGCCGCGGCACGAGAAGACTCGTCGAGCTCCTCCTGCGGCCGGCGCCACGAGCCCAGCAGCGGAAGTGCCTTGGTGACGTTGGTGGTCAGCCACCACGTCGCCTGGCCGAGCTTGCGCGCGTAGAAGTTGCCGATGTTCGTCGGGTCGCCCGCGAACACGAACTTGCCGCCGGGCTTCAGAACACGCAGCACCTCGCGCATCGCCGCCTCCACATCGGGGATGTGGTGCAGCACCGCGTGGCCGACGACGAGGTCGAACGTGTTGTCGTCGTACGGGATCCGCTCGGCGTCCGCGACCCGGCCGTCGACGTCCAGACCGAGGTGGGAAGCGTTGCGCAGCGCGACCTCGACCATGCCGGGCGACAGGTCGGTGACCGAGCCCTTCTTGATCACGTCGCCCTGCATCAGGTTCAGCAGGAAGAAACCCGTGCCGCAGCCCAGTTCCAGCGCGTGCTCGTACGGGCCGACGTCACCGGCGGCCGCACGGAACCGGTCCGTCGCGTAGGTGATGCAGCGGTCGTCGTAGGAGATCGACCACTTCTCGTCGTAGGTGCCCGCTTCCCAGTCGTGGTAGAGCACCTGCGCGAGCTTGGTGTCCTTGTAAGCCGCCTCGACCTCTTCGGCGGTCGCGTGCGGGTTGGGTGCCGGGTCAGTTGCCACTGAACTTCGCCTTTCCGGGCCCGTTCGCGATGAACGACTCGACGCCCGCCTTCTTGTCCTCGGTCGCGAACAGCGCCGCGAAGAGGTGGCTCTCCAACTTGAGACCCGACTCCAGGTCGGTGTCGAGGCCGCCGTCCACAGCGGCCTTCGTGGCGGCGAGCGCCAGCACCGGTCCGTTGACGAACTGCTCGGCCCAGCGAACGGCCGCGGCGTACACGTCGTCCGGCGCGACGACCTCGTCGACCATGCCGATCTCGAGCGCCTCCTGGGCGCCGACGAACCGGCCGGTGTACAGCAGGTCCTTGGTCTTCGAAGGACCGATCAACCGGGCGAGGCGCTGCGTGCCGCCACCGCCGGGGATCAGGCCGAGCAGGATCTCGGGCTGACCGACCTTGGCGTTGTCGCCGGCGATGCGGCGGTCGCAGCCCAGCGCGACCTCGAAGCCGCCACCCAGCGCGTAGCCGGTGATCGCGGCGACGGTCGGCTTCGGCACGGACGCCAGTGCGCCGAGTGCGTCCGACAGGCTCTTGGCCCGCAGCGTCATCTCGGCGTGGGAGATCTGCGCGAACTCCTTGACGTCGGCGCCGGCCGCGAAGACCTTCTCGCCGCCGTAGACGATCACCGCGTAGACGTCGGAACGCTCGGAGGCCTCCTTGGCGGCGGCCTGGAGCTCGGTCTGCACCTGGCGGTTCAGGGCGTTCATCGGCGGCCGATCCAGCCGGATCGTGCCGATCCCGTCCTCGACCTCGAGCCTGACGAACTCAGCCACACTGCCTCCTCGATGAGTACGGGACCGACCGCATGTTACCGGGCGGTAGTTGCGAGTTCGTGTCGGTCGTCCGGTCAACCGCCGGTGCCGAATTCGGCGGAGCCCAATTCGGTGCCGGCGATTGGCCGGACGACCGACTTCTCGACGAACTCGCCGCCGTCTGCGAAGCAGCGGCAGACGGCACAGTTGTCAGACCTTCCGGCGGGCGAAGAACCGCTCCCCCGACTTTTGCAGTTCGAGGTCCTGACCGAACGTCTTTGAGAGGTTTTCCTCAGTGAGAACGTCGTCGAGCAGGCCTTGAGCGACGACGGAGCCTTCCCGGAGCAGCAGCGCGTGCGTGAAGCCGGGCGGGATCTCCTCGACGTGGTGCGTGACCAGCACCATCGCCGGCGCGTCCGGGTCGAGCGCCAACTCGGACAGCTTCGCCACCAGATCCTCACGTCCGCCCAGGTCAAGGCCTGCGGCGGGCTCGTCGAGCAGCAGCATCTCCGGGTCGGTCATGAGAGCACGGGCGATCAGGGTGCGCTTGCGCTCGCCCTCGCTCAGCGTGCCGTAGAGACGGTCGGCCAGGTGCTCGATGCCGAGGGTGCCCAAAAGCTCACGGGCGCGGTCGGTGTCCTGCTTGCCGTACTCCTCGCGCCACCGGCCGAGCACCGCGTAACCGGCGGAGACCACCAGGTCGACGACCGTCTCGTCGCCGGGGACGCGGCCGTTCAACGCCGCCGAGCACAGGCCGATGCGCGGCTTGAGCTCCTGGACGTCGGTCTTGCCCAGCCGCTCGCCCAGGAGGTGGACCTTGCCCTTGGTCGGGTGCAGTTCAGCGCTGGAGAGCCGTAGCAGGGTGGTCTTGCCGGCGCCGTTCGGGCCCAGCACCACCCAGCGCTCATCCAGCTCCACGCTCCAGTCGATGTTGCCGACCAGCACGTTCTTCCCACGACGGACCGACACGCCCGCCATGTGCACGACCAGATCTGTCACGTCGACGTCCGCCACGCCCCGCATTCTTCCGAACCCCCTCTCCCCATCCCCCCATCGGGGTGTCCCCGGACCGCACGCGGGGCGCTTTCGTTCGTCAGGAGCGCACGCAGCGTCCCCGCGTGCGGGCCGGCAAGCGGGCGATAGGAGTGCGGGCTGGGCCGGCACGGTGAACTCGCGAGTTTTTTGTCGGTATCGGATGCCAAGATCGGAGGTATGGCTACGCGACCCGAGTCCGAGGTGCTGGCAGGCCGTCCGTTCCCACTGGGGGCACACGCCGAGGCAGGCGGTGTCCGGTTCGCGGTGACGTCACATGTCGCCGATGCGGTCGAGGTCTGCCTGATCGACGACGACGGCGAGGAGAAACGGGTCGAGCTGACCGAGCGGACGTTCGGGGTGTGGCACGGGCTGGTGCCAGGAGTGACGCCGGGCCAGCGGTACGGGTACCGGGTGCACGGGCCGTACGACGCAGGCCGCGGGCTGCGGTGCAACCCCGCCAAGATCCTCGTCGACCCCTACGCGCGGCAGATCACCGGCAAGATCACGAACCTCAGGGCGTCGCTCGGGTACGTCGGTGATCCGATGCACGGCCCTCCGTCCGCCATCGACTCGCTCGGCTCCGTTCCGCTGAGCGTCGTGAGCTCGCCCGGCGGCGCGGACACCGGGGTCAAGCCCGAGGTGCCGTTCGAAGAGGCCGTCATCTACGAGATGCACGTCAAGGGCTTCACGAAGAACCACCCGGACATCCCGGAGAAGCTGCGCGGCACGTACCTCGGGCTGGCGCACCCGGCGGCGCTCGAGCACCTGACCAGGCTCGGCGTCACCACGGTCGAACTCCTGCCGGTCCAGGCGTTCCAGGACGAGCCGTCGCTGATCGCGCGCAACGCGAGCAACTACTGGGGTTACTCGCCGCTCGGCTACTGCGCGCCCCACGCCGCGTACGCGAGCGAGCCGGGCAACGAGATCCAGGAGTTCCGGACGATGGTGGCCGCGCTGCACGCCGCGGGCATCGAGGTGCTGATCGACGTCGTCTACAACCACACCTGCGAGGGCGGCCCGGACGGGCCGACGATCTGCTTCCGCGGGTTCGACGCGCCGGGCTACTACCTGCACGCGGGTGGCGGCAGCACGGTCGACATCACCGGGTGCGGCAACACGCTGGACGCCGGGTCGCCGCAGGTCGTGCGGCTGGTCACGGACTCGCTGCGGTACTGGGCCGACGAGCTGGGCGTCGACGGGTTCCGGTTCGACCTCGCCTCGACGATGGGCCGGCCCGGCGGCGGCTTCTTCGACCGGGACAGTGCGCTGCTCACCGCCATCACGACGGATCCGGTGCTGTGCCGGGCGAAGCTGATCGCGGAGCCGTGGGACGCGACCGGCGACGGCTACCGCGTCGGCGACTTCGGGGTGCAGTGGGCCGAGTGGAACGGCAGGTATCGCGACACGGTCCGGGATTTCTGGCGCGGGCACACGTCGGTGCGCGATCTCGCGTACCGGCTGAGCGGGTCGAGCGACCTCTACGCGGACGACCTGCGCCGGCCGTGGCAGTCGATCAACTTCATCACCGCGCACGACGGGTTCACGCTCCGGGATCTGGTGTCGTACAACGACAAGCACAACGAGGAGAACGGCGAGGAGAACCGCGACGGGACGAACGACAACCGGTCGTGGAACTGTGGGGCCGAGGGCGAGACGACCGATCCCGAGGTGCTCACGCTGCGGGCCAGGCAGGCGCGCAACCAGCTCGCGACGCTGCTGCTGTCCACCGGCACGCCGATGATGGTGGCGGGCGACGAGATGTGGCGGACGCAGGGCGGCAACAACAACGCCTACTGCCTCGACAACGAGGTGTCGTGGGTGGACTGGACGGAGACCGACGCGGGGAAGGCGCTGCTCGGGTTCACGCAGAAGGTCATCGACCTGAGGGCCAGCTCACCGGCGCTGCGGCAGCCGGAGTTCTTCGAGGGCCGCACGACGCCCAGCGGCAACCCCGACCTGGTGTGGTTCCGGCCGGACGGGCGCGAGATGGCCGAGACCGACTGGTTCGACGAAGGCCGCCGCACGCTCGGCATGTTCATCGACGGCTCGAACTGCCTGTCGCGCACGCGGGACGGCGAGCTGGTGTCGGACGACTCGTGGCTGCTGCTGATGCACGCCGGCGCGGACCCGGTCACGGTGACGATGCCGCACGAGCGGTACGGGCCGTCGTACGAGCCGTTCCTCGACACGACGACACCGGACGGCTCCCCCGCCACACCGGGCGCGGTGCTGCCCAGGTCGACGCTGACGCTGGAACCGCGCGCGCTGTTGCTGCTGCGGGTCCCGCGCTGATCCCGTCTCAATTGCTCCTGAGCTCGCGGTCCACATTCAGGACAACGGAACGGTAATTCGACGGTGTGACTCCGGTCACCCGCTTGAAATGGTCGCGCAGCGTGCTCGCACAACTGAATCCGACCGCGCGGGCGATCTGGTCGACGGTGTCCGGCGTCGTTTCGAGCAACGTCTTGGCGGCGTCGATGCGGCGAGCGAGGACCCACTGGCCGGGTGAGAGGCCCGTCTCAGCACGAAATCTTCGGATCAGCGTGCGTTGCGAGAGATGCGCGCGCCCGGCCAGTGCATCCAACGACAAGGGCTTTTCGAGGTTGTGAACAATCCATTCCTTCAATGCGGACAAGCTGTCGGTTTCATTCACGCCGTCCGAGTCGCGCCGGGTGAGATGCCGCAGCAGCGCGACGGTGCCGGCCGAGTCACTCGACGTGGAAACACCCTCCCAGTCGACGTAAGGCACCCCGGAAGCGACGTCGACCTGCGGAAACCGGCGGGCGAACACGTCTGACCACTCGACGCTGACGGCCGCGACGCCGTCGTTCAGCACACCCGCCTCCGCCAGCACGAACGCGCCGGTGGCGAGCCCGACCAGGCGGGCGCCGGCCGCACGAGCAGCCCTCAGCGCATCGAACACCGCAGGTGTGGCGGAACGGTTGACGCTGGTGAAAGCGGGCACCACAACGGTGTGGGCCTGGCGGAACAGTTCAAGTCCGCCATGTGCCTCAATGCGCAGCCGATGCGAGGTCCGCGCACTTTTCCCGTCGAGGCAGGCATATCTCAATTGGTATTGGATCGCACCTTCGCTCAGGTCGTCCTCGAATGCACTGGACACCATCCCGAGATCGAGCAGAACCACCCCTTCGGACACGAACACGACAACTCTGCGCATTGGCAGGATCCCTCCCCCAGGTGGCGATTTTCGCCTCTTGGCGGCAGCGGAGAACCCTGTCGAGAATAACAACGAATCCGTGCCGCATTCGTTTGTCGCCAACCGCGAGGGAGCCTTGCCGTGCTCGACGTGGAAACAGTCGATCCGTGGTTCGTGATGCTCAGCCCGACGGAACCGGTGCGCGGCGGGGTGGTGGCACTCGGAACCGCCGAACCCGAACCCGAGGTCGTCGAGTCGATCGACCACGCGGCGATACGCGAGACCGCGCTGGCCGAGGCGGAGACGTTCATCGGCAAGATCCGCCCGAAGCTGAACCGGATCGACGACCCGGCCAGGCGGATCTTCGAGATCATGGCGTGCGGGCGGTACCGGGCCGGCAGCGTCGAGAAGACCAGGTTCACCGAGAACTGGGAGCTGTGGCAGGACACCCTGCGCCTGCACGTCGAACAGGGCACGCCGATCCCGGTGACGCTGCCGTCGTACCCGTTCAAGATCCCGAACCCGGTGAAGGTCCGCCGCCGCTCCCCCGACATGGCCGAGTTGCTGAACCTGCGGCGGCTGATCGAGCTGAGCCACGCGATCAGCCTCGTGCACGAGCCCGGCGCGGTCATGCACGTGATCAGCGACGGCATGATCTACGGGCCGTTGTTCGGCGTCAGCGACCACGAGGCGCGCTGCTACCGGGCCGGCGCCGAGCGGATGATCCGCGACCTCGACGCCGAGAAGACGATCACGATGGTCGACATGCTGGACGACGTCGTGGCGTCGGTGCAGGACGAGTTCGACGACGTGAAGGCACGCCTCGAACCCAAGGTGCGCAGGTGGTGGCACGACAACACCGACGACGCGCACCGCAAGTACCTCGTCCGCAACCTCACGGCGAACATGAACACACACGCCGAGGCCGTGCATCTGCTCAGTCAGGTGCTCTCGCGCACGGTCGCCGGTGAGGACGTTGCCGGTGCGGCGGACGAGATGCGCGCGGTGGGCGACCACATCCTGAAGCGCGCCGACGAGTACGCGCTCAGGTTCACGCTCACGCTCTACACGTTGCGCGTCATGAACATGGTGCCGCGCTTCTACCCGCAGTCGATCCGCGGCACCGTGCACCCGAAGCCCGGCCAGTGGGGCTTCCACCTGGTCAACAAGTTCACGAACGTCTTCCCGTGGCAGGGAGTCGCGGTCCAGAAGCCGAACGGCCAGTGGCGGGTGCGCACCGAGCTCGACGCCAAGCTGAACGGCGCGATCCCGGTGCACCTCCCGAACGACCCCTTCCCTTACTACTACCGGGAAATCAGCTAGACGGCAGATCGATGTACTCGTGCGGATCCGCCGCCGCCGGGTCGATCATGAGCGTGCCGACGCTGTGGTACCCGAGGGCGTACCTGCCGTGCCTCGGGTCCCAGCGGGAGTACTCGGCCAGCGCCTGCCGTTTGCGCGCGAACTGCTTGTCGCTCAACGGAAGCACGTAGTCGGCAGTACGCTTCTCCAACGGCCAGGTGTAGCCGTAGACCCAGTAGAAGCGGAGATCCAGGGCCAGCCCTTCCGCCGCCTCCCGGCACGCCTTGTGCGTGAGGTTGGCGTCGTCCGGCGGATACCCGTAGATCACGTCGCGGTAGCCGTTGACCAGCTTGTGCGAGGCGCCCGGATACCGGGCCTCGAACTCCAGGATCGTGTCGCGGACCTCCCGCACGAACCCGGCGTAGTCGGTCCACGCGGAGTCCGGCCGGTCCCGCACCACGATCTGGTCGACACCGAGGCGGCGCGCGGCGGCGGTGAACTCGGCGGTGCGGCCGCGGACGATGTCGTCCTGCACGAGGCCGAAGCTGTGTGAGCCACCGCCGGGGCAATCCGTCCCCAACGGACAGTCCGCGGTGCCGTTCATGATGTCCAGCAACCCGCCGTTCTCACCTCTCGTGAGCAACACGAGGATCACCCGGCGGCCGGCTTCCTTGTGCTCGCGGATCGATCCGGCCATCGCGAGCGACTCGTCGTCCTGGTGCGGTGAGTAGAAGATCGCGGGTGGTGCGGCGGCCTGCGCGGTGCCCGTGGGCAGCAGGGCTGCGGCGGCACCGAGTGCGAGCGCCTTTCGGCGACTTAGCTCCATCCTTGCTGCGTACGGCGTCCCATCAGGTGGAAGCAACTCTTGGTAAAGACCACAGACCACCCAATGGACGCTCTAGCCACGTTCCGAGCGCGTCTGGCACCATCACGCTCGTGGTCGTCTACTGCTGGACCGACCGCACGATCGACCTCGTACTCGTGGCGTCGTGCGGGTGTAGCTCGACGCGACGCACGCGCTGACCCGAGCGCCCTGCGTCGCGTCTTGATCGCTACCCCCGTACCGACGCGGCCTTCAGGAGCGAGTGCGTGAGTTCGACCTATGCCGACCAAGATCAATTCGACCTTCACCCGGCGCTGAGCAGCCGACTGCTGCGCGACGTGATCCATCCGTCCCGGTCGCTGTGGACGCCGCGCGAGCTGCGCGATCTGACGTCGTTCGTGGCGAGCGAGATGACCACCGGCCTGCTCTCGATCCTCGACTACTCGGCCGAACACCGCTGGTGGGCGCGTCTCGGCCTGACCGAGGGCGTCGAGCTGTGGCTGCTGTCGTGGCTGCCGGGTCAGGGCACCGAGCCGCACGACCACGGCGGCTCCGCGGGTTCGTTCACGGTGCTGACCGGCAAGCTCAACGAGGACTACCGCTACCCGGCGGGCCCGATCCGCACCGCGATCCGCAACACCGGCGACGCGCTCGGCTTCGGTTCCGGACGAGCGCACCAGGTCACGAACCCCTTCGAAGCGCCGGCCGCGACCGTGCACGCCTACTCGCCGCCGCTCGTGCCGACCCGCGAGTACGCCTCGCTGCACGACATCCCCGACTCGATCCCGCCACTGCCCGCGCAGCGCCTGCCGCTGTCCGAACTGCGTCAGCTGGCCGACCTGGAGGGCCCGTGAGCAACGTCGACACCATTCTCGACGAGGCGCGATCGCACCTGAAGCGCCTCGAACCCCACGAGCTGCACGAGCTGAAGGACGCGCTGATCGTCGACATCCGGCCGGTCCACAACCGGCAGGCCGAGGGCGAGATCGAGAACTCCGTCGTGGTCGAGCGGATCGTGCTGGAGTGGCGCCTCGACCCGGTCGGCGACTGGCGGCTGCCCGGCTTCACCGCCGACACGACCGTCGTGGTGGTGTGCAACGAGGGCTGGGCGTCGTCGCTGGCCGCTCGTGATCTGCAACGGATCGGGCTCGCCAACGCGACCGATCTCGTGGGCGGGTACCGGGGGTGGCGCGCGGCCGGGCTGCCGATCCGCGAGGGCGGCTCGCAGGCCGTCGTCTGATCCGCTGATCCGCGCGTGGAACCGTTGTCACGCCGGTAGCGTCTGGAGACCGTGACAGTTGTGCGTTGGGTCGTGACGGCCCTGGTGGTGGCCGGCACGATCGCCTGGACCCTCCCCGAGTGGTACGTCGGCCTGGCTGGAGCGCTGGCCGGTCTGCTGCTGGAACTCATGGCGCTGCAAGTGGGTCTGGCGCTGGGCGCTGTCCTCTTCGGACTCCGGATCACCCACGTGATCATCGGCGTCGGCGGCGAGCTCAAGGCGTGGACCACCACGAACCGGCGGATCGTGCTGCGCAAGATCCCGGTGCTGGCGACGATCGGCATCACCGGGCTGAAGCCGGGTGTGCGCAGGCGGACCGTCCTCACGGGAGTCTTCTCGGCCGTCCTGTGCGCGGTCGTCGCGGCGGCTTGCTGGTTCGCGACCGGGCCGGCGTTCGGCAAGGGGCTCGCGCTCGCCGCCACGGCGTGCTTCGTGCTGCAGCTCGTGCCGGTCGAGCGGCCCGGCCACACCAGCCTGGGCTGGTTCTTGTTCTCGCTGCCGAAGCTCACCGGACGCAGGCTGGGCGAGTTGGAGGCGCGGCCGCGGGTGGCGGCGGGCATGGACGCCTACTACCGCGGTGACCTCGACGAGTCCGACCGGATCTACGCCGAGCTGGTGCGGGCCCACCCCGATCTGCTCACCGTCGTCGGCCTCAAGGTCGTCACCCTGTGCGCGCGCGAGAAGTACCTCGACGCGCTGCAGCTCGTGCTCGGTCTGAGCGGGCGGACCGACCTCGGCACCCGTGAGCTGGCGTTCGTGATGGCGACCACGGCGGGCATCGCGGTGCTGGCGGCCGAGGCCGGGCAGTTCCCCGAGGAGGCCGGCCTGGAAACGGCCCGCAACATGCTCGGCAACGCCTACGACGCGGGCTACCCGAAACACCGCGCGCACGGGACGGTCGCGATCATGGCGTTGCTGGAGGGCGAGACCGGGAAGGCCAGGCAGCTGGCCGAGTGGTCGGCCGAGAGCAGCGAGAACGCCGTGGGACGGGCCGACGACCTGATCACCATCGCGCGGGCGTGGATGGCCGACGGCAACAACGCGAAGGCCCGCGAGCTCACGGCCGAAGCGCACGAGCTCGCGGGCTGGAGTCCGCGGGTGGCGGCGACCCGCGCCCGCCTGGAGATCAGCTAGCCGCGTGAAGTGGGAGGCGCGGCGAGCAGGAGCCTGCTGGCCCCCGCCCTGGGGATCGGCCGGCCGCGAGGGTGGAGAGCGGCGGACGGGACCCTGGCGATCAACTGGCCACGTGAGGCGGGAGAGCGCCCGGCGAGAGCTCGCCGCCCACCCCAGCGACCAGCTGACCGCACGACACCGGAGTGCAGCGGCGAGAGCCTGCCCGCCCTCACCCGATGATCAGCCGGCGGCGTGGCCGGAATGGTGCCGGGAGAAGAATCAGCCCGTCACGCCCCCGGCCACGCCACTCGCCTCGAAGATCAGCCTCGCGAAGATCAGCAGGCTGAATCAGCCGGGGAAACCGGGCGAATTGTTGCCGTTCCCGCCCGAGTTGCCCGCGCCGACGTTGTTGCCGCCGCCGCCGTTGCTGTTGCCGATACCGCCGTTGTTGTTGTTTCCGACGTTGTTGCCATTGCCTCCGATGTTGCCCGACCCGGTGACGTTGCCGTTGCCGTGGGTCCACGGGTTGTGCGACAGCGCGGTGATCGTGATGGGACCCACCAGCTGCGTGTCCAGCACATCCCTGCTCGGGCTGGGAGCGGCCTGGGCAGAGGACGCGAACAGGCCCATGCCTGCGAGTGCGACTCCGAGGACGATTGCTTTCTTGATCATCTGCGGTTTTCCGTTCTGCTTGCAGCGGATCGAGCAATCGAAGGCTAACCACATCATCCGAGGAAAACCGAATCGGTCGCACCATTGTGTGCAATTCTGAAAAGCGCTTGAGCTGCGACAAATGGGTGACCGCGCAGGTCGCCACAACTATTCCGGCGGGTACGGAATACTACGGAGCGCGCACAGGGAAAGGGCCCGTCACCGAGATCGGTGACGGGCCCTTTCCCACCCCGCGTGGAGATCAGCTGTGCTCGACCGGCAGAGGCAGGCCGGGCAGTGCCGGCAGGCCACCGGGCGGTGCCGGCAGACCGCACTTGCTCAGCAGCTCGGTGACGGTCTTCAGCAGTGTCGTCAGGATCCCGGTGATCTTTCCGACGTCCGGCAGGCCGCCTCCCGCGGCGCCGAGGATCGTGCCGCCGAGACCCGCGATGGTCGAGATCAGGTTCATCACGACCGGCAGGCACTGGTCGACGGGGCCGGAGTAGGCGGCAACGCCCTTCACCGGGACCGGCACCGGTAGCCCGCTGGTCGGCAGCGCGGGCAGGCAGCCGGAGCTCTGCAGCGCGGTCACCAGGCCGAGCAGGTCACCGATCAACGGTGTCACCGCACCGACGTTCGGCAGTGGCAGGAGGCTGCTGACGACTTTCGTGAGCTTCCCGGCGAGGTCGGTCACGATCGCGGCGCAGGCGGCCGGCAGTTCTGGTGCGGCGGGCGTCGCCAGGGCAGCCGGGGTCGATGACGCGGTGAAAAGAGCTGCAACGAGCGAGAGTGCGGTAATCGTTTTCTTCACGGCTACCTTCTTCCTCAATGCGCAATTCGCTGGAGCCGCGCCGGAAAAACCATTGCAGGAATTCTGGTGCGGTTCATTCCATGCGACAGAGCGTATGCCCGCTCAACCGCCCCTACCAGCGGAGATCGCGAATTCACCCACTCGAAAAAGTGCTCATTCGATTGAGGGAAGCCCCTGAATCGAACACACGCCTGAGCGAGGTCACGAGCAGTGAACAGGAAACAAAGAAGACGAACACATCAGGGCATCCAGCCCGCCGTTTGAAGGCGAACTGGATGCCCTGTGTTGATCTCGTGAAGCGATCAACCAGCCAGAACGACCCTGCCGAGTTCCGCGGAGGTCGCGAGCAGGCCGTGGCGCGGCAGCACGCGCACGGTGTAGCCGAGCGCTCCCGCGTGCGGCAGCGGCACCTCTGCCTCGTAGTTGCCGTTGCCCGCGTAGTTCATCGGCGCGGTGACGATGTCCTTCAGTTCGTCGGAGTCGTTCGACACCTTGCCGAGCACGACCTGAACGTCCACTTCGGACGGCTCCAGCCCGGCCAGCTCGACCCGTGCCCGCACGATGACCGGCGCGCCCAGCACCGGCACGGACGAACCGCCGAGCACCAGGTCGCTGTCGAGCACCCGCACCCGCGTCCACGACGCGCGCAGCCGGTGCCGGTACGCGGACAACTCCTTGGCGCCGCGGAAGCCCTCGCCCACGACGGTCTGCGCGGACGCGGCGGCCGGCGCGTAGTAGGTCTCCACGTATTCACGGACCATGCGCGAGGCCTGCACGACCGGCCCGAGCGAGGCCAGCGTGTGCCGGACCATCGACATCCAGCGAGTCGGCACGCCGTCCTGGCCGCGGTCGTAGAACAGCGGCGCCACCTGCGAGCCGAGCAGCTCGTACAGGGCGTTGGCCTCCAGGTCGTCCCGGCGGATCGGGTCGTTGACGCCGTCCGCGGTCGGGATGGCCCAGCCGTTGGACCCGTCGTAGAGCTCGTCCCACCAACCGTCGCGAATGGACAGGTTCAGGCCACCGTTCAACGCGGCCTTCATGCCCGAGGTACCGCACGCCTCCAGCGGGCGCATCGGGTTGTTCAGCCACACGTCGCAGCCCCAGTACAGGTACCGGGCCATCGACATGTCGTAGTCGGGCAGGAACACGATCCGGTGCCGCACTCCCGCGTCGTCGGCGTAGCGCACGATCTGCTGGATCAGCGCCTTGCCGCCGTCGTCGGCCGGGTGCGACTTGCCCGCCACCACGAGCTGCACGGGCCGTTCGGGGTGCAGCAGCAGCGAACGCAGCCGCTCCGGGTCGCGCAGCATCAGCGTGAGGCGCTTGTACGTGGGCACGCGGCGGGCGAAGCCGACGGTCAGCACGTTCGGGTCGAACACCGAGTCGGTCCAGCCCAGCTCCAGCGCGGACGCGCCGCGCTGCAGCCACGACTCGCGCAGCCGCCGGCGAACCTCCTGCACCAACCGGCCGCGCAGGATGCTGCGCAGCTCCCACAGCCCGGCGTCGGTGACCGGCTCGAACGCGCCGATCCCGAGTCCCGAGCTCTGGTTGTCTGCTTCGGACCCACCGAGCAGTTTGCTCATCTCGGCCGCGGCCCACGTCGGCCCGTGCACGCCGTTGGTGACCGACCCGATCGGCACCTCGGTGGCGTCGAAGCTCGGCCAGAGCCCGCGGAACATGTCCCGGCTGACCTCACCGTGCAGTTTGGACACACCGTTCGCGCGCTGGGCGAGCCGCAGGCCCATGTGGGCCATGTTGAACATGCCGGGGTTGTCCTCGGCACCCAGCGCGAGGATGCGCTGGGTGTTCACACCCGGCACCAGGTTCTCGGCGCCGAAGTAGTGCTGGACCAGGTCGACCGGGAACCTGTCGATGCCGGCGGGCACGGGGGTGTGCGTGGTGAACACGGCACCGGCACGCGCGGCCGTCAGCGCCTGGTCGAAGTCGAGGCCGTCGTTGGTGATGTACTCGCGGATCCGCTCGAGGCCGAGGAAGCCCGCGTGGCCCTCGTTGGTGTGGAAGACCTCGGGCTGGGCGTGACCGGTGAGCTCGCAGAACGTGCGAACCGCCCGAACACCGCCAATTCCGGCGAGGATCTCCTGGCGGATGCGGTGGTTCTGGTCGCCGCCGTAGAGCCGGTCGGTGACTCCGCGCAGGTCCTCGTCGTTCTGCTCCACGTCGGAGTCGAGCAGCAGCAGCGGCACCCGGCCGACGCGCGCTCGCCAGATCTTCGCGCGCAGCATCCGGTCGCCCGGCATCGCCACGTGCACGAGCAACGGCAGCCCGGACGGCTCGGTGAGCAGCTCCAGCGGCAGCCCGCGCGGGTCGAGCGACGGGTAGTGCTCCTGCTGCCAGCCGTCGAGCGACAGCGACTGGCGGAAGTACCCCGACCGGTAGAGCAGGCCGACCGCGATCAGCGGAACGCCCAGGTCAGACGCTGCCTTGAGGTGGTCGCCGGCGAGGATGCCGAGACCGCCCGAGTAGTTCGGCAGCGCCTCGTGCACGCCGAACTCCATCGAGAAGTACGCGACGCTCGTGGGCAACGGCGTGTCAGGCGCGCCGTGCTCGCGGCGCTGGGCGATCTCGTCCTGGCGCCGCTGGTACCACCGCGGCCCCTCGACGTATCGCTCCAGGTCGGACGCGAGCGCGTGCAGTTTCAGGAGGAACTGCTCATCTCTCGCGAGTGACTCCAGCTTCCCGGCGTCGACGACGGAGAGCAGGCGCAACGGGTCGCCACCCACCTCGGACCAGACGCGGGGGTCGATCGAGGCGAAGAGTTCCTGCGTGGGCGGGTGCCACGTCCAGCGCAGGTTGGTGGCGAGCGTGCTCAGCGCGGACAGGGGCTCCGGCAGGCTGGCTCGGACGGTGAACCGGCGAAGTGCTCGCATGACGAGCGAACTTACCTGCCACCCCTGCGGCCCTGACAACGTTCCCGGTCACACCTGCAACGACTTGCAGAACCGGTCAAGACGGGGACCGCCCGTGAACAGCCGATACTGGAATCATGTCCGAGTTGGCGCGCGAGTTCCTGATGTACGTCCACACGCGTGCGAACGACCGCTCAGCCAAACGTGAGTGCTGGTCGTACACGCGTGGCGAGGTGACGCTGACGCTCGGCCTCGGGCCCGGCGTGGGGTTCGCACTGTGGACGGACGGGACCGAATGGATCACGACCGGTGGCCTCAACGAGGATCCCGTCACGTACGAAACGGACGAAGACACCACCGAGGACTTCCCCGCGGGCTGCGAGCACCCGATCGAGGTGATCATCGGCGTGCTGGAGCGGTTCGTCGAGCACGCGGACCGCTCCAGTGACGTCGGGTGGGCGTCGTTCAGGGCCGCTTCAAGGAGAGAATGAGCAGCTTGTCGCCCTTGCCGGAGATCTTGAGCGTGAACTCCTCACGGCTGGTCTTGTTCGTCTCCGACTCGGTCAGGTCCGCGGCCTGTGCCACCTGGAACGTGCCGTCGTCGGACGCCGTGACCAGCGGGTTTCCCTTGAGCACCAGCTTGGTGTAGTCACCCCAGTACGACTTCTCGGCGTTCTCGGTCGGGGCGGTCTCCGGGTCCCAGTCCTCGATCGACTCGGCGGCGTTCTGCGGCAGCTTCGCGAAGTACTGCTTCACGAAGTCGGCGACCTGGGCCTTGGTGAACTTGGTCGCGGGCGGTGCCGACGGCGGCTTGCTCGGCTCGGTCGTCTGCGTCGGCTTGTCACTCGTCTTCGTCGGCGACTCGTAGGTCGCGCTGGAAGGCGGCTTGGTCTGCGAGGTCGTCTTCGAGGCCGACGTGCTGGGGCCCGCCGTGCTGTTGTCCTTCTTGCCCTGGGTCTGGATGATCGCGTACGCCACGCCCGCGATCAGCAGCACCGCGAGGATCGAGGCCGCGATCGCGAGGCCCCGGCTCTTCTTCGGCGCGGGCTCGGGCTCGTAGTCGTCGTAGTCGTCGTACGCGGGCTGGGGCGCGGGCGGGCGGGTGCGCGGGGCCTGCGGCGGCATCGAGCGCGGCCCCTGGGTACCCGGACCCGAACCCATCACGGCGGTGCCGGACGGCGGCGTCATCGGGCGCGGCGGGATCACGGCGGTGGCCGGGACGACCTGCCCCTCGGAGATCGCCTTCAGCTCCGCCGCCGCCTGGGCCGCGGTGGGCCGCTGCGACGGCTCGTTGGCCAGCATGCGCACGAGCAGCGGCGTGAGCGGGCCCGAGCGCATCGGCGGGCGGGTCTCGCCGCGCGCGACCTTGTAAAGGAGGCCGAGGTCGTTCGTGCTCTTGCCGAACGGCGGCTCGCCCTCGGTCATCGCGTAGATCGTCGCGCCGAGCGAGAACACGTCCGACGGCGGCGCGGGGTCGGCACCGCGGGCGAGCTCCGGCGCGAGGTACGCGGGCGTGCCGGCGAGCATGCCGGTCTTGGTCACCGCGACGTCGCCCAGTGCGCGCGAGATGCCGAAGTCGGTGATCTTCACCAGGCCGTCGCGTCCAATGAGGACGTTGCCGGGCTTGATGTCGCGATGGACGATCCCGGCGTTGTGCGCGGCGGCGAGCGCCGAGGCGGCCAGCGACCCGATCCGGGCGGCCTCCTGGGGAGGCATCGGCCCGCGCTCGTCCAGGATCGCGGACAGGTTCTTGGACGGCAGGAACTCCATCACCAGGCACGGCTTGCCGTTGTCGAGCACGACGTCGTACACGGCGATCGCGTTCGGGTGCTGCAGGCGGGCGGCGATCCGGCCTTCCCGCATCGCGCGCTGCACCGCCTCGTGCGCCTCCGCGGGCTGCACGTCGTTCAGGAGCATCTGCTTGACCGCGACGTCCCGGTGCAGGAGCTCGTCGCGTGCTCGCCACACCACGCCCATCGCGCCGGCGCCGAGCTGGTCGAGCAGGACGTAGCGGTCGCCAAGCTTGTTCACGCGCGGGAGGCTACCTGTAGCACGTTCGCAACGATGTGAGTTGCCTGGGAACGGTCCACTGGAGGAAGGACGTGAAGTGGTCACCTGATGCCGAGTGACCCTGGACACGAACAGTGTTCAAGGTGTGCGATCGACATCGGCGGGGTACGGATCTGGATGGGGTAACCCGCTGACAGGCCGCTTGATCGAGCAAGGCAGGATTACGGGCAACGCGGAGCGACACGGCGAAGGGCGCTGCCGATGAGTGGACGGCTCGGTATCGACGACGTATCCCCGGTGGTGTCGGCTGGCAGGTATCCAGCCAAAGCCGTTGTGGGAGAACACATTCCGGTTGAGGCCACGGTGTGGCGCGAGGGGCACGACAAGCTCGCGGCGACAGTCACGTGGCGCGGACCGAACGACCGAGTCGCCAGGCAGACGAGAATGCACGAGGTCGGCATCGGCCTCGATCGCTGGGGAGCCACGGTCGTTCCCGATCACGAAGGCGCGTGGACGTTCCGGATCGACGCGTGGAGTGACCCCTGGGGCACCTGGAACCACGCCGTCGAGGTGAAGATCGCGGCGGGACAGGGTCCCGGTGATCTCGCGAACGATCTCGAACTCGGCGCACTTCTACTCGATCGGGTGGCAAGGCGACCCGATCGCAGGCAAGAGCGAGCACTTCTCATGTCTGCGGCGGAAGCACTCCGCGACGAGGACCGGCCTCTGAACGAACGCGTCGCGCCCGCCATGGCCGCCGACGTGCAGAAGATCATGTTCGAGCACCCCGTGCGCGAGCTGCTCACCAAGGGCAAGACGCACAAGATCTGGTGCGACCGGCGCAAGGCCGCCTTCGGGTCCTGGTACGAGTTCTTCCCGCGCAGCACCGGCGGGATCGACGAGACCGGCCAGGCGGTGCACGGCACGTTCGCCACCGCGACCAAGGAGCTCGACCGGGTCGCGGCGATGGGCTTCGACGTCGTCTACTTCCCGCCGATCCACCCGGTCGGGCGGGTGAACCGGAAGGGCCCCAACAACACACTCGTCGCCGGCCCCGAGGACTGCGGTTCGCCGTGGGCCATCGGCGCGGACGAGGGCGGGCACGACGCCATCGCGCCGGAGCTCGGCACGATCGAGGACTTCGACGCGCTCGTCGAGAGGGCTCACGAGCTCGGCCTCGAAGTGGCGCTCGACTTCGCCCTGCAGTGCGCGCCGGACCACCCGTGGGTCCTCAAGCACCCGGAGTGGTTCACCACCCGCCCGGACGGCACGATCGCGTACGCGGAGAACCCGCCGAAGAAGTACCAGGACATCTACCCGATCAACTTCGACAACGATCCGCAGGGCCTCTACCACGAGGTGCTGCGCGTGGTCCTGCACTGGGCCGAGCACGGGGTGCGGATCTTCCGGGTCGACAACCCGCACACCAAGCCACCGGACTTCTGGCAGTGGCTGATCTGGAAGGTCAAGGAGGTCTACCCGGACACGCTGTTCCTGTCCGAGGCCTTCACCCGTCCGGCGCGGCTCTACGGTCTGGCCAAGCTCGGCTTCACGCAGTCCTACACGTACTTCACGTGGCGGACGAGCAAGCAGGAGCTGATCGAGTTCGGTGAGGACCTCCGCGATCACTGGGACGAGGCGCGGCCGAACCTCTTCGTGAACACGCCGGACATCCTGCACGAGTCGTTGCAGCACGGCGGCCCTGGCATGTTCGGGCTGCGGGCGGCTCTCGCGGCCACGCTCTCCCCCACCTGGGGTGTGTACAGCGGCTACGAGCTGTTCGAGCACGAAGCGGTGAAGCCGGGCAGCGAGGAGTACCTCAACTCCGAGAAGTACCAGTTGCGGCCACGCGACTACGCCCGTGCACTGGCGGACGGGCGCTCGCTGGAACCGTGGCTGCGCAAGCTGAACCACATCCGCAAGGCGCATCCCGCACTCCAGCAGATGCGCACGCTGAAGTTCCAGCACATCGAGAACGACGCGTTGGTCGCCTTCTCCAAGCGTGATCCGGAGACGGGCGACACGGTCGTCGTGGTCGTGAGCCTCGACCCGCACAACGCGCAGGAGGGGACGCTGTACCTCGACCTGCCGGAGCTCGGGTTCGACTGGCACGAACGGGTGATCGCGCACGACGAGGTCACCGGCGAGACCTGGGACTGGGGCCAGGCCAACTACGTCAAGCTCGAGCCCTGGCGTGCCACCGCACACGTCGTCAGCCTGCAGCGCCGCTTCAGCTGATCGATGAACGACGCATTCGCACACCTGAGGTGAACGAAAGCGCCGTTCATCGAGAACCACTACACCCCCGACGAGGTGGGAAATCATGAGTGAAGACACCCGTCCCGACGCGGCGCTGGGGCTGGAAGGCGTTCCGCACACCGGTGAGGCCGTCGACGACCAGGGAATGCTGGTCGAGCCTCAGGCCGAGGACTTCAAGTCAGCCCAGCCGGCGTCGGCGAACCCGAGCTGGTTCAAGGGCGCGGTCTTCTACGAGGTGCTCGTCCGCGCGTTCAGCGACTCCAACGGCGACGGGACCGGTGACCTCAGAGGACTCGCCTCCCGCCTCGACTACCTGGAGTGGCTCGGCGTCGACTGCCTCTGGCTGCCGCCGTTCTACGCCTCGCCGCTGCGCGACGGCGGGTACGACATCAGCGACTTCCGCGCGGTGCTGCCGGAGTTCGGCACCGTCGAGGACTTCGTGTACCTGCTGGAGGAGGCGCACCGGCGCGGGATCCGGGTGATCACCGACCTGGTGCTCAACCACACCAGCGACGCGCACCCGTGGTTCCAGGAGTCGCGGCAGAACCCGGAAGGCCCGTACGGCGACTACTACGTGTGGAGCGACGACGACTCGCGCTACGCCGACGCGCGGATCATCTTCGTCGACACCGAGTCGTCGAACTGGACGTACGACCCGGTGCGCGGCCAGTTCTTCTGGCACCGCTTCTTCAGCCACCAGCCGGACCTCAACTACGAGAACCCGGAGGTGCAGGAGGCGATGCTCGACATCCTGCGCTTCTGGCTCGACCTCGGCATCGACGGGTTCCGCCTCGACGCCGTGCCGTACCTCTTCGAGGAGGAAGGCACGATCTGCGAGAACCTGCCGCGCACGCACGAGTTCCTGAAGAAGTGCCGCAAGGTCGTCGACGACGAGTTCCCCGGCCGGGTGCTGCTCGCCGAGGCGAACCAGTGGCCGTCGGACGTGGTCGAGTACTTCGGTGACCCGGAGATCGGCGGCGACGAGTGCCACATGGCGTTCCACTTCCCGCTGATGCCGCGCATCTTCATGGCGGTGCGGCGCGAGTCGCGGTTCCCGATCTCGGAGATCCTGGCGCAGACGCCGTCGATCCCGGAGAACGCGCAGTGGGGCATCTTCCTGCGCAACCACGACGAGCTGACGCTCGAGATGGTCACGGACGAAGAGCGCGACTACATGTACACGGAGTACGCGAAGGACCCGCGGATGAAGGCGAACATCGGCATCCGCCGACGCCTGGCCCCGTTGCTGGAGAACGACCGCAACCAGCACGAGCTGTTCACCGCACTGCTGCTCTCGCTGCCCGGCTCGCCCGTTCTGTACTACGGCGACGAGATCGGCATGGGTGACAACATCTGGCTGCAGGACCGCGACGCCGTGCGCACGCCGATGCAGTGGACGCCGGACCGCAACGCGGGCTTCAGCAGTTGTGATCCCGGCCGGATCTACCTGCCGGTGATCATGGACCCCGTCTACGGCTACCAGGGCCTGAACGTCGAGGCCCAGCTCAACAACACGTCGTCGTTGCTCAACTGGACCCGCCGGATGATCGAGGTGCGCAAGCAGCACCACGCGTTCGCGGAGGGCGACTTCAGCGAACTGGGCGGCTCGAACCCGAGCGTGCTGGCGTTCAAGCGGTTGTGGAAGCGCCCCGACGGCCGCGAGGACATCGTGCTCTGCGTGAACAACCTGTCACGCTTCCCGCAACCGGTCGAGCTCGACCTCTCCGAGCACCGCGACTACACGCCGCTGGAGCTCACCGGAGGTGTCAAATTCCCCTCGATCGGGGAACTCCCGTACCTGCTGACCCTTCCCGGTCACGGTTTCTACTGGTTCCAGCTGGTAGAGGCGGGCGACGACAGCGAGATGAGGTGAACCGCGTGATCGATCCCGACGAGCTCACCGACAAGCTGGTCTCCACACTGCCCGACGTTCTGCCCACCCTGCGCTGGTTCGGCGGCAAGGACCGGCCGATCACCGCCGTCCGTCCACTTCGGACGACGGCGCTGTCCGACGACCTGGTCCACGTGATCGTCGACGTCGAGCAGCCCGGCCGCACCGAGGAGTACCAGCTCCTCATCAGCGAGCACTCCGACGGTTTCGACGCGACGGCCGATCCCGAACGCAACGGCTTACTGCTGGCCAAGATCGCGGCCGGGGACCGCGTGGGTGACATCACGTTCGCCCACGAGCCGGGTGTCGAGCTGCGCACCTCGTTGCGCGGCAGGCCGATCGGCGTCGAGCAGTCCAACACGTCGCTGATCTACGGCCAGCAGTACATCCTGAAGATCTTCCGCAAGCTCGCCCGCGGCGAGAACCGCGACCTGGTGCTGCACCGGGCGTTGCGGTCCGTCGGCTGCGAGCACATCGCGCAGCCGCTCGGGTCGATCTCGACCGTGCTGGACGGCGAACCGGTCACCCTCGCGATGCTGCAGGAGTTCCTGCCGGACGCGGTCGAGGGCTGGGCCATGGCCACCACGTCGGTGCGCGACCTGATGGCCGAGGCCGACCTCCACGCGGACGAGGTCGGCGGCGACTTCGCGGGTGAGGCCGGGCGGCTCGGCCACGCCGTGGCCAAGGTGCACGCGGACCTCGCGGAAGCACTCGGCACCCGGCTCGCGGACGACGACGCGGTCGGGCGTGCCATCGCGGGCATGCAACGACGTCTCGACGCCACGCTGCAGGCGGTGCCGGAGCTCAGCCGGTACGAGGAGCCGCTGCGGGCGACGTTCGAGGACGCGCGCAAACACCTGGGGCAGATCCCGATCCAGCACGTCCACGGCGACCTCCACCTCGGCCAGGTGCTGCGGACCGTGCACGGCTGGCTGCTGATCGACTTCGAGGGCGAGCCCGCGGCGAGCGTCGAGACCCGCACCATGCTGAAGTCGCCGTTGCGGGACGTGGCGGGGATGCTGAGGTCGTTCGACTACGCGGCGCGGCAGCTGCTCGTCGGCCAGCCCGACGACGACCAGCTCGCCTACCGCGCGATGGAGTGGACGAAGCGCAACCGGGCGGCGTTCTGCGACGGGTACGCCGAGGTGGCGGCCGACCCGCGGGACAACGCGCACCTGCTGCGCGCGTTCGAACTGGACAAGGCGGTCTACGAGGTCGCTTACGAGCACGCCAACAGGCCGGAGTGGTTGACGGTTCCGCTGTCGTCGATCGCCCGGATGACCAGCGGAGGCGAGTAGAAACGTGAAGGCCGATCTGGACCGGCTCCTGTCCGGTGCGCACCACGACCCGCACTCGGTGCTGGGTGTGCACACCGTCGGCGACCAGGTGATCGCACGGGCGTTGCGGCCCGGCGCCACGTCGGTCGCGGTGTCGTGGGGAGACAAGCAGGTCGAGCTGCCACGCATCGCGGACGCGCTCTTCGAGGGCGAGCTGCCCGAGGCGCCCGGCGACTACCGGCTGCTCGTGTCCTACGGCGACCGCACGGTCGAGGTCGACGACCCGTACCGATGGCTGCCGACCGTCGGCGAGCTCGATCTGCACCTGATCGGCGAGGGCCGGCACGAGCGGCTGTGGGACGTGCTCGGCGCGCACATCCGTTCGTACGAAACAGCTTCCGGTGACGTCACCGGTGTCTCGTTCGCGGTCTGGGCACCGAACGCGCGCGGTGTGCGCGTGACGGGTGACTTCGACGGCTGGGACGGGCGCGCGAATCCCTTGCGCTCCATGGGTTCTTCCGGCGTCTGGGAAGTGTTCCTGCCCAACGTCCCCGCGGGCACGCGGTACAAGTTCCGGATCCTCGACGCGCACGGCGTGTGGCACGAGAAGGCCGACCCGATGGCGTTCGCGACGGAGAAGCCGCCGCAGACCGCCTCGGTCGTCACGCGGTCCGAGTACCAGTGGCAGGACGCGGAGTGGGAGGCGCGGCGCGAGGCCACCCAGTGGTCGAACGCGCCGATGTCGATCTACGAGGTGCACCTCGGGTCGTGGAAGCCCGGTCTGGGCTATCGGGAGCTGGCCGTCGAGCTCGCGGACTACTGCGAGGACATGGGTTTCACGCACCTGGAGCTGCTTCCCGTCGCCGAGCACCCGTTCGGCGGTTCGTGGGGCTACCAGGTCACCTCGTACTACGCGCCGACCTCGCGGTTCGGGTCGCCGGACGACTTCCGGTACTTCGTGGACACGTTGCACCAGCGCGGCATCGGCGTGCTGGTCGACTGGGTGCCGGCGCACTTCCCGAAGGACGCCTGGGCGCTGGCGAAGTTCGACGGCACGCCGCTGTACGAGCACGCCGACCCGCGCCGTGGTGAGCAGCTCGACTGGGGCACGTACGTCTTCGACTTCGGGCGCAACGAGGTCCGCAACTTCCTGGTGGCGAACGCGCTGTTCTGGATCGAGGAGTTCCACCTCGACGGTCTGCGCGTGGACGCCGTCGCGTCGATGCTCTACCTCGACTACTCACGGCCGGAAGGTCAGTGGCTGCCCAACGAGTACGGCGGCCGGGAGAACCTGGACGCGGTGCGGTTCCTGCAGGAGCTGAACGCGACCGTGTACCGCCGGCACCCCGGTGTCGTGATGGTCGCCGAGGAGTCGACGGCGTGGCCGGGCGTGACGCGGCCGACGCATCTTGGTGGGCTCGGGTTCGGGTTCAAGTGGAACATGGGCTGGATGCACGACACGCTGCACTACCTGTCGCGTGAGCCGATCCACCGGTCGTTCCACCACAACGAGATGACGTTCTCGCTGGTGTACGCGTGGAGCGAGAACTTCGTGCTGCCGCTGTCGCACGACGAGGTGGTGCACGGCAAGGGCTCGCTGTGGCAGCGGATGCCGGGCGACGACTGGAACAAGGCCGCGGGCGTGCGTTCGCTGCTGGCGTTCATGTGGGCGCATCCGGGCAAGCAGCTGCTGTTCATGGGCGGCGAGTTCGGGCAGCGGCAGGAGTGGTCGGAGTCCCGTTCGCTGGACTGGCACCTCGTCGAGCAGGGTGGCCTGCACCAGGGCATCCAGTCCTTGATGCGGGATCTGAACTCGGTGTACAAGACGGCGGCGGCGTTGTTCTCGCACGACGTCACGCCGGAGGGGTTCCAGTGGATCGACGCGAACGACTCCGCGGGCAACGTGCTGTCGTTCCTGCGCGTGGGTGAGGACGGGTCAACGCTGGCGTGCGTGGCGAACTTCGCCGGGATGCCGCACCACGACTACCGGGTCGGGCTGCCTTCCGCCGGGCGGTGGAAGGAGCTCGTCAACACCGATGCCGTGCACTACGGCGGTTCGGGTGTGGGCAACCTGGGTGGCGTCGAGGCCGAGGCCAAGCCGTGGCACGGGCGGCCGTACTCCGCTCTGCTGCAGCTGCCGCCGTCCGGTGTGCTGTGGCTGGTTCCCGACCCCGCCGCCGAGGTCGCGCCCGATTCTGTGTCCGATTCCGCGACCGAGGCTGTGTCCGATTCCGCGTCCGACTCTGTGACCGAGGCCCTGCCGGTGATCAAGGCTGACTGACCTGTCCGGTAGCGCTCCGTTCCAGTAGAGCGCGCCGGACACCGTCGCGGTCGCCGGTGCGGTGCCGGGGCAGCTGCGGACGACCTGGTCCACCAGGTCGAACGGCGTGGTGTCCGGGCAGCCGGTGAGCTTCAGGCCGGTCAGCGGCACGCTGCCGGTGTTGGTGACGGTGATCGTCAGGGTGTTCCGCGCGGCTTCGAGCTTGAGGTCGTAGGCGGACACTCTGAGGAACACGCAGGTCCAGTGGACCTCGGTGGTCGTCGTCGCGAAGAACCGGACGGTGGCGGCGTTCTGCGGCGCGATCATGCCGTACGTGTTGTACCGCTTGTCCTGTTGTGGCCAGCGGGCGTACGTCCGTCCGGTTTGGACATTGGCCTGGTCCTCGAACTCAAGCCCGATCGCGGTCGCGGGTCCCGGTCGCTTGCTGCCCGCCCAGACGGACAGGTCGTAGATGCCGCCGGGGATGGCGTCGAGGGTTGAGCTGACCTGGCCAGGCCCGATGATCATGCCGGTGCGCGGGTTCGGCGCGATGCCTCCGAGGCAGCCGGGCATGACCGGATCGGCCCCGGTGGGAGGGCCGAGGAGGAGCAACGCGGCGAACAGGAATTCGCGCACGCTTGGAAATGTAAGTCCGCCGATGGACTTCAGCCCGGTGAACCTGATCAGTCCGCGGCACGTTGGCTTCTGTATGCGCCTGAGTTCGACGAGTAGGACGCCCCTCAAGCCGACCGACAGGCACAATGGCCTCATGCCGCTCCGCAGCATCGCGCTGGTCGTCCTCACCGCTCTGCTCGCGGTGGGGTGCACGGCCCAGGTCCCCGGTCGCCCGCGTGCCGCGAAGGTGGTGAAGAAGGAGGCGTCCTCCGAGACCATCCAGGTCAGGGGCACGGACAACGGCCCCATCGACAAGCTGGCCGCCACCGCCCTCACCGACATCGACGAGTTCTGGAAGCAGGCGTTCCCGGCGTCGTTCAACAAGCCGTGGAAGTCGCTGACCGGCGGTTACTACTCGGTCGACACCGCCGACGCCTCCGCGAAGCCGCCGCCGTGCACGCAGAAGGCCGCCGACGTCGAGGGCAACGCCTTCTACTGCCCGGCAGCCGACGCCATCGCCTGGGACCGCGCGTCGCTGCTCCCGGTGCTGCAGGACCGCTTCGGCGAGGCCGCCGTGGTCGTCGTGCTGGCCCACGAGATCGGCCACGCGGTGCAGAACCGCATGGGCATCACGCCCGAGGCCGAGCGCCGCGAGCCGGAGAAGTACCCGACGATCCTCACCGAGGCCCAGGCCGACTGCTTCGCGGGCTCGTTCGTGCGCAACGTGACCGACGGCAAGTCCGCTCGCCTCGACATCAACGCGGACTCGCTGGACAAGGCCTTGGGCGCGCTGATCACGTTCCGCGACCCGGTCGGCACCTCCCCGGAGGACGAGCAGGCGCACGGCAGCGCGTTCGACCGCGTGGCGGCGTTCCAGGACGGCTACGAGCAGGGCACGAAGTTCTGCGGGGCCATGTCCGTGCAGAACCGCACCTTCACCCAGCGCGCCTTCACGACGACCGCCGACCGCGCGAACGGCGGCAACCTGCCGTTCGCGGACATGCTCAAGTCCGTGACGCCCGACCTCGACGGCTACTTCAAGACCCTGGCCACCACGGCCGGCAAGACCTGGCCGTCCCCGCGCGCCGAGGGTGTGCAGACCGAGCCGGACTGCTCCGGCGACCAGGGGCCGGTGGCGTACTGCCCGGCGGACAAGACGATCAAGATCGACACCAAGGACGAGCTGCCGTTGCTGCACAAGGAGCTCGGCGACTACGCGACCGGCACGCTGATCGCGACCCGGTACGCCATGGCCGAGCTGGCCGTCCTGGGCAAGCCGACCGAGGGCGAGCAGGCCTCCGCGTCCGCCCTGTGCCTGGCCGGGGCGTACACGGGCGCGGTGTTCCAGCGGCAGGGCAGCCAGTTCGGGCTGTCACCGGGTGACTTCGACGAGGCCGTGACCGTGCTGCTGAAGTTCGACTACGCGGCGCGGGACGTGAAGGGTGAGGACGCGGTGGATCCGGGGTTCGCGCGAGTGGCGCGGTTCCGGGAGGGCGTGTTCGAGGGCCCGAAGAAGTGCGGCCTCTAGACGTTTGATTCCAAGGGCGCGCCTCACGCCCGCCCGGTGGCCACGGCGTCTGCAAGTACCGAGCCTCGGCCCACGTCCATGACGCAAGCCGGGCTGGCCGCGCCACGGGGCGTCGGCGACGGCCGGTTCCAGGCCGGTTGGGTGTGGTCAGCGGCGATTTGATCAAGAGTTGGTGGTACTCGCAGACGCCAACAGAGCCAACGCCTTGGAATCAACCGTCTAGTGCCACGTCAGGTGCAGGTGGCGTACGCCGCGTAGGACGCCGTAGGTGCGTTCGGGCTCGGTGCCGGGTTCGACCTCGAACTCCGGGATCGCGGTCAGGATCTTGTCGAACACGATGCCGAGCTCCAGGCGGGCCAGGTGCATGCCGAGGCACCGGTGCACGCCGGAGCCCCAGCCGAGGTCGCGTCCCCGTTGCTGCCGGTCGAGCCGGAAGTCGGCGGGGTCGTCGACGTACTGCTCGTCGCGCGTGCCCGAGCCCCACGCCAGCAGCAGCCGGTCGCCGGGACGCAGGTCGACACCGCCGAGCGTGGTCTCGGCGAGCACGGTGCGTCCGGTCGCGGCGACCGCGGACTCGTGCCGCACGATCTCCTCGATCAGCCTCGGCACGAGCGTTCGGGCGGCGGTGACCTGGCGCCGGGTCGCGTGGTCCTCGGCGAGCTGCAGCATCAGGCTGGAGATGGTGTCGACGGTGGTCAGAAAGCCCGCGCTGACCATCAGGAACGCGTGCTTGAGCAGTTCGGCGTCGGTCGCGATTCGTCCGTCCACCTCGGCGTGGACGACCGCGGACAGCACGTCGCCCGTCTGGTCCGGGCGGGTGCGGCGTTCCGCGATCTCGTTGCGCAGGAACTCGACCAGGCCGGCACCGGCGCGATGCGCGTCCTCCACCGACGTGGGCGCCACCAGGTCGCGCGTCAACGCGGCGAGCTCGTGCTGGCGGTCTCGCGGCACACCCATGACCTCGGCGATCACCAACGACGGGATGCGCGCGGCGAGCTCACCCACCACCTCGCACCGTCCGCGCGGCGCCACCTCGTCGACGACCTGATCGGTGACCTGCCGGATGAACGGCTCGTGTGCGCGCACGGCCGGTGGTGTGAAGAAGCGCTGGAGGACGTCCCGCCAGCCGGAATGCTCCGGGGGATCGGACTCGAACAGCGGCGCGCGGGTGGTCTCGGCGTCCGGCACCATCGCCACCGCCCCCAGCCCCTGCACGGCCGCGCTGAAGGTCTCGCCGTCCTTGGCGACGGTCACGATGTCGTCCTGCTTCGACACCACGTAGAACCCGTCGTAGGCCTCGCTGCGGGCGACCGGGCACTCGTTGCGCAGGTCCGCGAGCAGCTCGTGAATGGTCGGCACGACAGCCTGGTCGTGGTGGTCGAAACCACGGATCCGATCTTCGAGGCTTTCCCCCACCGCGCGCTCCCCGTTCCGTGATCCCGGTGTCCGCGACAACAGATAACACGGACACCGGTGCACACAGCTGAGCCGATCAGGTGGCGCCCTCAGTGACGTTCGGTCAGCGCCGTTCGACCGGCGCCTGGTCGGACACGATGGAGATCCGTGCGCCAGGAATCGTGAGGTTGCCGCCCTTGAGGTCGGTGTTGCGCACCGTGACCTCGGTGAACGTCACGAACGGCACGTTCAGGGGAGGCGGGCTCGCGGCCGTGTAGTTGACCGGGATCTTGAGCCCGAGGAAGTTCAGGTTGCCCTTGAGCTGCACCGTGTACAGCTCGATGAGCGGCGGTGGCACCTCCTGGCCGTTCACCGGTTTGCGGTCCACGGTGGAAGTGGAGCCGGCCCGCGCCGCGGTGACGAGCTTGAAGCCCGGCTGCACGTCCGCGGTCTGCACCAGGTCCTTGATCTTCATTTCCTCGGTCGTGAACTTCAGGACCTTGACGACCTGGCCGTTCACCACCGAGTCGGTCACCCCGACGAAGTTGAGGAAGTTGAGGTCGAGCCGGGACGCCGTGAGCGTCCAGGAGCGCCCTCCCTCCGCCACCGGGGCAGGGGCCGGTGGCGGGGGTGCCGACGACGAAGGCGGCTCCGTGCTGGGCGGAAGAGTCGGCACGGACGACGACGCCGGCGGTGGAGTGGCGCTGCTGCTGGACGCAGGGGGTGGCTCCGAGCTGGTCGTCGGAACCGGTGAGCTGCTGCTGGAAAGCGGCGGCTCGGTGCTCGACGGCGGTTGCAGCGCCAGGACCGCGATCATGGCGACCGCGGCCATCGGCTGTGTTCGCATCATGTGGGTTGGACCCTCTGGGTGGGCTCGGTGCCGTTCTTGGCCTTCTTGGGCTCCTTGGGGTTGTCCGTCCACGCCACGGCGAGCGCGCCGCCGAGCAGGCTGAGGATGGTGCCCACCAGGAAGCCGCCGAGGTTGGTCACGACGAGCGCGACCAGCGACAGCAGCACCGTGACGATGCCCGCTGCCAGCCGGAACTTGGGCGCCACCCACAACGACACCGCGCAGAGGACCAGCAACGAGCCGATCAGCAGCGCGGACACGCCACCGAGCGTCTGGATCGAGATGACCATGTCGCCGAGCTTCAGGCCGGCGTACGGCGGGAACAGGATGATGAGCGCGCCCAGGGCCACGAACAGGCCGGCCCAGAAGGGCCGGCCACGTCGCCACGCGGTGAAGCCGCGCCAGAACCTCAGAAGCACTCTTGCTTCCCCTGGCGGATGGTCAGGTTCATGCCCTTGAACCTGATGGTCTGAGCAGTCGTGGACCAGGCCGTCTGCTGCAGGTTGCCGATGTTCGCCGTGTCAGCCTGCAGGCCGAACGAACCCGGCAGACCCCTGAGGCCGTCCGGTCCCTTGGTCACCTTGCTCGCGTCAACGCCGATGTCGGGGTTGCCGAGCACCAGGTCACCATTGAGGTCGGTCAGGCCGACGACCAGGTTGTCCGCGGACATACCACCCACGTCGGCCGCGGTGATGCGCATCGTCACGTCACCGACGATCGGCATGTTGGGCACGAACACCGACTGGCAGAACTTGTCGAGCGTCGCGGTCTTGAAGCCGCTGACCGCGACGACGTGCACCTGCCCGTTCGCGCCCGCGTCCACACCGCCGAACTGGACGAAGCCCTTGCCCGTCAAGTTCTCCGCGCCCACCTTGAAGCTCGTGCCGGACACCGCGAACGAGGCGGCCAGCGCTCCCTGGGACATGCCGAAGAGGAGGACACCAGCACCCACGGCACCAATACCGAGCACCCCGACGAACCGTGCCCAGCGCGTTCTACCCATACCGCCAAACTCCTTCCACACCGAAGGCTTGCAGGGCTGGACTGTGCGCTCCGAAACATCGGTGGGACAACGAAAACGAGTCCGCGCAGTCTTGAAATCACCCCAGGGGGTGAGGCTGTTTCACGTTTCGCCCCTGGTCCTTGCGTCACGGACGTGAACCGCTGTTAGTAGGGTTCCGGCTCATGGGGATCGGACGAATCGCCGTCGCACTGGCCGCGACCGCAGCGCTCACCGCCTGCGCCTCCGTGGTCGAGGGTGAGCCGAAGGGCGAGCGCCCCGATCCCACCAAGGTCGCGGGCCTGGAGATCTCCAACGGCCCCTCGGGCCTGAAGCAGGGCGTCCCGGACGCGGACCTGAGCGTCGAGAACGGCGACGGCGGCGAGATGGACCGCCTCGCGATCAACACGCTCGCCGACGTCCAGGAGTTCTGGAAGGCCGAGATTCCCCGGTCGTTCGCGGGGAAGACGTTCGAGCCGGTGAAGCGCCTGATCTCCTACAACTCCAACGGCAAGGGCGTCGAGGTCTGCAAGCAGAACACCGCGGGCGTGGCCAACGCGTTCTACTGCGCCCTCGACGACAGCATCACCTGGGACCGCGGCGAGCTGCTGCCGATGCTCAAGGACTCCTTCGGCCCGATGGCCGTGGTGACCGTCCTGGCCCACGAGATGGGCCACGCCGTCCAGTACAAGCTCGGCCCGGCCTCCAACATCGGCGCCAACACCCCGTCGATCGTCAAGGAGCAGCAGGCCGACTGCTACACCGGCGTCTTCATGCGCTGGATCGCCGAGAACAAGTCCAAGCACTTCGAGCTCAGCACCGGCGAGGGCCTCAACCAGGTCCTGCAGACGATGTTCTTCATCCGCGACGCCGCCGGCTCGTCGTTCGAGAAGCAGGGCGCCCACGGCAGCGCCTTCGATCGGGTCTCGTCGTTCCAGTTCGGCTTCACGCGCGGGGCTTCCCGCTGCGCCGAGATGAACGAGGCCGAGATCAACAAGCGCATCACCGAGCGCCCGTTCGACCTCTCCGACTCCGACCAGGGCCAGGGCCGCGGCAACGCCCAGATCAACCAGGACAAGTACCTCAAGGCCCTGGAAGAGTCACTCCGGGACGCCTACAAGGCCAGCGGCGCCGCCTTCCCGGCCTGGGACAAGACGGGCATCAAGCCCTGCCCCGACGCCCAGACCACCTCTCCCGCCACGTACTGCCCGTCGCTGAACCAGGTCCAGCTGGACCTCCCGTCCCTGGTGAAGATCGGCACGCCCCCGAAGAAGGGCTCCAAGGGCGGCATCGGCGACTTCGCGGCCTTCGCCGTGATCGCCTCGCGGTTCTCGCTCTCCATCCAGCACGCCACGGGCTTCAAACTCGACGACGACGCAGCAGGCCAGCGCACCGCCTGCCTGACCGGAGCCTGGGCGGGCCTCACCAACCGCCCCGACGCCGCAGCGGGCCTCAAGCTCTCACCCGGCGATCTCGACGAAGCCGTGGCCGAGCTCCTGGCCGACCACAGCCTCATCGCTGCCGACGTGAACGGCAAAGCCGTCCCCTCCGGCTTCGCCCGCGTGGAAGCCTTCGGCGACGGCTTCTACCGAGGCTCCGGCTACTGCGTCAAAAAGTATTCAGTTTGATTCTTCTATCGACGCCCGTCGATACTCGGTGTCGTGCTGACCGATGAAGCCGCGACCTACGCCTCGTGGTTCTCGACCCTGTCCGACCCGACCCGCGTCCGCCTGCTCCACCACGTGGCCTCAGCCCCTGGTGCGGTGACCGTCGGCGAACTGACGACGCTTCTGGGCGTGAGCCAGTCCACCTGCTCGCACCACGTCCGCAAACTGGCCGAGGTCGGCTTCGTCAAAGTCCAACGCGAAGGCACCACCACCCTCGTCACCGTCAACCCGGCGTGCTGCACGGGCCTCCCCCACGCCGCCGACGCCGTCATGGGCGCATTGACCTCCGGCTCGGTCACCCCGGTCTCCGGCGTGGTCGTGCGCGCGATGACAGCTTCCGACTGGGCGGATGTCCGCCGCATCTACGGCGAAGGCATCGCCACCGGCAACGCCACCTTCGAAACCGACGTCCCCTCCCGCCGCACCCTCGAATCCAAGTGGCTCCCAGACCACCGCTGGATCGCCCTGGTGGACGGCACGATCGCGGGCTGGGCAGCCGCAGCCCCCGTCTCCGCCCGCGAGTGCTACTCCGGTGTGGCCGAGACCTCGATCTACGTCAGCGCCTCGCACCAGGGCCGAGGCGTGGGCAAAACCCTGCTGCACCACCAAGTCTCCGCCGCCGACGCCGACGGCCTGTGGACCCTGCAAGCCGTGATCTTCCCCGAGAACCGCGCCAGCATCGCCCTGCACCACCGAGCAGGCTTCCGAACCGTGGGCGTCCGCGAACGAATCGCCCAGCACCACGGCGAATGGCGAGACACCGTCCTATTGGAACGCCGCCGCCCGTAAACACAAGACGGCAAGCGGAAGTTCCACCACCACCGCCAGGACAACAGCAACAGCCAGTTCCTGCCCGGTTGAGGTGGCGACGTCGATGCAGGCATCGGCGAGCAGCAGCGCACCCGCGGCGGCGGCGGGCGCGCGGTAACGGGGATCGCCGCGCAGCAAACGAGTCCCAGCGGAGAGCAACGCGACGGCTTCCAGTCCGTCGAGGACGACCCAGCCCATGGCCTCGGCGGGCGGCAACGTGCCCGCGAGGTACCCGAGCCACGGCAGCAGGGCGAGGCCCGCACCCGTGAACACACGGCCACGCCACCGGCTGGCGTTGGAGAGCTCGGCGAAAGCGGGCGAACAGCGGGGAATCGCGATGAAGGCCATGGTGACCAACCCTGCGATCTCCGCCTTCGCAAATCTGTAGCACCACTGACCGTCCTGGGGGTGGTACCAGTTGCAGCCCTTTCCGGATGCCATCTTCATGGCAGCCCACGCGGCCAGCGCCTACGGTCGATCCATGAAGATCCTTCCCCGGCTGCGGCGAGCGCTGACCCGCTTCCCCCGCGACACGGCCTTCCTCGCGCTGGGGGCCCCGCTGCACCTCCTGACGGGCTTCCTGCTCTTCGTGATCTTCGGCTCGATCTGGGCGATCATCGACGGTGGCGAGGCCAGTGCACCGGTGATCCTCGGTTTCCTGGTGGCCTTGACCGCACTCTGCGTCCCAGCGTTGACCGCGGCCCAGCGCTGGCGCTTCCGGCAGCTGCTGGGAGTCCGCATCCCCCGCCCGAGTTGGCGGCACCCGTGGCGCCAACTCGGCTACCACAGCATGACCGGAGCGTTGTTCGGCACGCTCGAAACGCTGGTGGTCGCCCTGCTGCTGGCCGGCGTGGCCGCGGCACTGTCACCGCTGTGGATCTACGCGCTGCCCTGGCAGTGGCGGGTCGAGCACCTGGCCGGCTCCACGCAGGCGATCTACTTCGCCTCAGCAGCCCTGGCCGTGCTGGCCGCCGTCCCGAGCCTGACCGCCGCCCTGGTGCGCTTGGAATGCCGCACGTCCCCGACTCTGCTGGGCCCCAGCAGAGCGGAGGCCCTGGCCCGGCAAGTCGAGGACCTGACCGAGAGCCGAGCAGGCGCGGTGAACGCCGCGGACGCGGAACGCCGCCGCATAGAACGAGACCTCCACGACGGCGCACAACAACGCCTGGTGTCACTCGCTCTGAATCTGGGCCTGGCCAAAGCGACCCTGACCGACCTCACCCCAGAAGCGCGGGAGGTGATCAACACGGCCCACCGGGAGGCCAAGGAGGCAATCGAGGAACTCAACAACCTGGTCCGCGGCCTGCACCCGGCCGTCCTCGACGAACGGGGCCTGGACGCGGCCCTCTCCGGCCTGGCAGCCCGTGCCCCACTACCCGTACGCCTGAAGGTGGACCTTCCCCAACGCCTGCCCCCACAGATAGAGGCAGTCGCCTACTTCGTGGTCTCCGAGGCCCTGACGAACATCGCCAAGCACGCCCGCGACGCAACCAAGGCGGACGCGACCGTCATCCAGCTGGCCGACATACTCCGCCTGGTGATCACCGACGACGGCCTGGGCGGTGCCGCCCCTGGCAAGGGCAGCGGCCTGACAGGCCTGGCCCAACGCGTGCGATCGGTGGACGGAACGTTCCGGCTGAGCAGTCCGGCCGGTGGACCGACCACCATGACCGTGGAGCTGCCATGCGCGCAGTGATCGCCGAAGACTCCGTGCTGCTGCGAACAGGCCTGGTCAAGATCGTGGAAATGGCCGGCTTCGAAGTAGCCGCCGAAACAGGCAACGCCCAGGACCTGCTGACCGCCATCGAGGAGCACCACCCCGACCTGGCCCTGATAGATGTCCGAATGCCACCTGACTACACCGACGAGGGAGTGCGCGCCGCCCTGTCGATCCGCAGCACCCACCCGTCAACCGCCTTGCTCCTGCTCTCCCAGTACGTGGAGGAGCGCTACGCCACCACCCTCCTGGCCACCAACACCAGCGGCGTGGGCTACCTGCTGAAACAGCGCGTGGCCGATGTCGAGGAGTTCATCGAGGCGCTACGCCGAGTGGCGAACGGCGGCACCGCACTGGACCCGCAGGTGGTCGCCCAACTCCTGGTACGGCGCCCGAGCACCCCGATGGACCGCCTGACCGCACGCGAACGAGAGGTGCTGACCCTCATGGCCGAGGGCCGCTCCAACGCGGGCATCGCCGCGCAACTGGTGGTCAGCGAAAGCGCCGTCGCCAAACACATCAACAGCATTCTCGCGAAACTGGATCTCCCGAAAGCGGACGCGGACCACCGCCGAGTGCTGGCAGTGCTGCACTTCCTGGGAGTGGGCGCCTGACGGCGAGCGTGGAACGGCTCTCAGTACAACGCGGAAGCCAGGTTCCGCCGAGCCGCGGCAACCCGAGGATCATCAGCCGGGAACAGCTCGAACAGCCCCACGAGGTGCTGCCGAACCCGATCCCGATCATCCCCGAACACCCGTCGGACAGTGTCGACAAGACGCTTGAACGCCTCGTCGACCTGCTGCAACGCCACCTGCGCGTCAGCCGCGGCCAACTGGGCGTCGATGTCGTCCAACGCCCCGTCGGCCTTGGCGATCACCGCTGGGTCGACCGACTCGGCGCGCTCGGCGAACCGAGCCTGAGCCAGCCCTTCCTTGGCCAGCTCGTTAGCCGGCTCAGAAGCAAGGATCTCCGAGTAGTACCCCTGAGCAGAGGCGTAATCCCCCCGCTCGAACGCCTCCTCAGCCGCAACGATCCGAGGATCCTCGGCAACGTCTTCCTCAGCGACCGGAACCCCGGCCCGAGCCTCGCCGGCCCGAATCCCCGGCAACCGATCCCGCAACGCATCCAGCAACCGAGCGACCCAAGCCGACAACTCGGCATCGTCAATGGGCCCGGCAAACGCGTCAATGGGCTGACCAGCGGCAACAGCCACCGTCGTCGGCACCGACTGAACCCCGAACGCCTGCCCGATCCGAGGCGCCTGCTCCAGATCGACCCGAGCAAGAATCCAGGACCCGCCATTGGCCGAAGCCAGCCGAGTCAGCGACGCAGCCAGCTGCTGCGACTCGGGCGAGTACGAGGCACCCAGCAGCACCACGACGGGCACCTGCAGGGACTGCTCGACCACGGCCTGGAACGACGCCTCGGTGACGTCCACGATCCACGGCGCGGAGCCGTTGTCGGCAGACGGGGAGGCTGCGGCGGCGGGCGACACCGCGGCCTGGCGGGCAGCGTCGGCTCGCGCCTTCAGGGCGCCCAAGTCGACGGCGCCGGAGAGAGCGGCGGACAGTGCGGCGGTCTTGCGAGGATCAGGCCTTGTCACGTGTTCCATCCTGGCACGGCTAGTTCCCGGACCGGGTCCAGGGCCATCGGGTTGACGCGCATCGCCTCGTTGGCCGACGCGATGCGTAGTGCTAGCGGTGTCATCAGCTCGATGAACCGCGACGTACCACTGGCGCCCAACGCCTCCCACGGCGCGAGAGCTGCAGCATCAGTTGCACGCTCGACCGCGGCCAGGTCGCCGGGCAGATCCGAAACGGCTTCCCATTCCGCCTCGGTCCAACCACGCGCGGCGCGCATGTATGCCGGATCGAGGGAATGCTCGCGGGCGTAGAGCGCAAGCGCTTGGCACGGACCCACCCCATGAGCGACCAGTGCGGCGACGTGACCGTCACCGCGGGCCTCGCGCAGGATCGTGCAGGCGTGCCACAAGGCCAGATGCGGCGTAGAAGGCCACGGCAGTGCCAGGTTCGCGGCCGCCAACGGACGCCCCGCGACACAAACAGCCGAAGCGGCATCCCGAGCCAACGAGGCGGCCTCGACGATCTCGGGCGTCGCGACGTCACCCAGCAGGCGACGCAACGCGCCGTCGACACCCTCCAACCGCACATCCAAGAACGCGCTGGGAGAGGCAACCGCCCACGCGTCCGGCAGAGCGCGCGCGACCATGCGCGGGGCGAAGTTGTAGAAGACAGCCGTCACCAGCTCCGGGGACGCGGCACCCAGGGGTGCGGCGCGCATGCCGAAGTAGCCCATCCAGCCGCCCTTGCAGCCCAGCGCGTCGGTCGCCGCGCGGGATTCGGGCGTGAAGTACGTGACGTCGTGGTAAGGCTCGAACCTCAACCACAGTTGCCTCGCGTCCACGCCCGACACGCTAACCCAGTGAACGCCGGTGCACGGATCCGCTCACCGTGCCGGCGTAGAGCGTTCGGCCATCCGGGGACACCAACAGAGACTCGACACCGCGCTCCACCGCCGGGCCGCCGAACACGGTCCACGAACGGCCGCCGTTCACCGACCGCAGCACGCCCTTGCTGGAACCGGAGAACGCGATCGAGCCCAGGTACAGCGTCCCGTTGGGCGCCATCGCGATCGCCGACAGCTGCTCAGCCGACACGTTAGGCACCTCCACAAAAGAGGAACCGTCGAACGACACGAACACCGAGTTCTGCCCAACGGCCACCACGTGCCGTGAGTCGCGCGGATCCACCAGCACGGAGTTCATCCGTCCGGGCAACACCTGCCGCATCGAAACGCCGGCATCCGTCGACCGGTAGAGCCCGCCGGCGTCAGCGAGCCAAATGCCACCGGGATCAGCCGCGATCGTCTTGATCCCGCGCAACGAAGCGTGCACCCGCTGCACGAACGACAACCCACCGTCCGAGGACACGTAGAACGCGTTGATCAGGTACGCACCCAAATACACCCGGCCAGGCAGCACAGGATCGAACACCAGAGACCGCGTGTTGCCCGGCATCTCAGCCGTGGTGACCCACGAAGAACCCCCGTCCGGCGACCGCTCCACGAAGATCGTGTCCTGCGACCCGCGATACCCGTTCCGCCCACGCAGCACGACCCCGTCCCGAGCCGCCAGCGCCCCGATCCGGTTCCCGATGGCAGGCGGAGCGGACCCGTCGAAGTCCCACTCCTGCGAGGCCACGGGCAGGTCGGCCCGATAGGACCCCTGCATCGTCCCGGCGATGAGGTTCCGCCCCGAAATCGCCAGCGACAGCACGTGCGCCCCAGGCACCCCGACCCGCTTGAAGTGCTCGTGGTCAGAGGTCGCGTAAACCCCGCCGGACCCGTACACCCACTGCCAGTCCGGCATGTCCGGGAAGCTGCCGATCTCGGTGTAGACGTCGACCGTCGACAGCGCGTCCGTCCGCTTCCAGGAGCCGCCGAGGTCCGTGCTGATGAAGTGCCCGTCCAAGGTCTGCACCTGGATCCAGCCGTTGGCCGTGATGCCGCCGTACAAGATCCACGACGATGTCCACGGCCCGGAGACCTCACGCCAGGACGCGCCACCATCCGAGGAAAGGTGCACCCCACCGCTGAACTTCCGCGCCACCACGACAGAGCCACGCGACGTGATCTTGTCGGCAGGAACGTCGGACGCCGACCACTTCCCCGACCGCAGCACGTGCACGACCCCACCAGCGGCCACCACGACGCTGGATCCCACGACCTGCACGTCCTCGGCATCACGAGGCGATCCGGGCAGCAACGACCACCCGCGCCCGCCGGCCCCGCGATAGACACCCTCGGCCGAGGCCGCGTACGACACACCCGCAGCCCCGAAAGCCACGTCCTGCACCTCGGAAGGCGTCCGCAACGCCACGCTGAAGGACGTCCCACCGTCCACAGAACGCAGCACGGTCCCAGCGCCGCCACCGCCCTCGTACCCGGCCACCAGCACGGTGTCCGGCCGCGACGGATCAGCCGCCAGCCCGTTCCCGCGCATCTCCGGGAACAACCGCCCCTGCCGCCAGCTGCGTCCCCGATCGTCGGACCGGAACACCTGCTGGCCCGCACCCGGCAGCACGTAGGCGACGTCGCGTGCGAACGCCAGGTAGCCGCCCGCACCGTTCGGGCCGATGTTGTCCCACCTGGTGGACGGCCCGGCATGTGCTGACGGCACGACCGCCAGCAGCGCGGCCAACAGGGTGATCACGAATCTCACGGGATGCGCCTCCGCTCAACGACCAAAAAGGTCAGCGGCGGAGCACGATCATGGCGTGTCGGCGAGGTGCTCCTCAACCCGTTCGACCTTCGCGCGCAACTGACCGGTGTAGCCGGGCCGGATGTCCGCCTTGAGCACGAGGGACACCCGCGGGGCGCTGGCCTGCACCGCTTCCGTCGCGCGCTTGACCACGTCCATCACCTCGTCCCACTCACCCTCGATCAAGGTGAACATCGCGTTCGTCTCATTGGGCAGGCCGGACTCCCGCACGATCCGCACGGCCTCCGCGACGGCCTTGGCGACGCCTCCCGACGAGTCCGAACCGGACGGAGCAACGCTGAACGCGACAAGCACACGAGCCTCCTGATGATCCTCTGACGTACTGACTGGTAGCTTCGGTCCCCATGACACCGCTGCCGTTCGATCCGATCGCCCGCGCGGCCGAACTGTGGGACGACCGGGTGGGTTCCTCCACGTCGATGGCGGCCGTCACGAGCGTCATGCGGGTCCAGCAAATCATCCAGTCCGCCGTGGACGCAGCCCTCAAGCCGCACGGACTCACGTTCGCGCGCTACGAGGCGTTGGTGCTGCTGTACTTCTCGCGCAAGGGCGCGTTGCCGATGCGGGTCATGGGCGAGCGCCTGCAGCTGCACCCGACTTCGGTGACCAACATCGTCGACAGGCTGGAGAGCGACGGCCTGGTCCGCCGCACCCCGCACCCGACCGACCGCCGCACCACGCTGGTGGAGATCACCGACGCGGGTCTGCAGCGCCGTGAAGCGGCCACCGCCGCGGTCGTCGAGGTCAACCTCGGCCTCAAGGGACTGACCGACCGGCAGACCGAGCAGCTCACCGATCTGCTCGCCAAGGTGCGCCGGGCGAGCGGCGACTTCGAGGACTGAAATCCGGTTGAGCCCGCGGCGATGATGGTCGCGTGGTGCAACGGTCGATCATCGCCTTGGTCAGCGGCCCCAGCGGGTTCGCGGGCCGCACCGACGCCATCCCGGTCAGGGGTTCGCGGTGGAACGACGCCGAAACGGTCAACCGGGCACTCGAGGAACGGCTGGGCGTGCCGACGAGCGTGCTCAGGCTGATCTCCAAGGAGGGTGACGGCGACGGGTACTGGGGAGGCGTGGCCACCTACCACGTCGAGGCGCACGGCGAGCCGAACCGGCACCGCCTGCGCCCGGCCGAGGAGCCGGAAGCCGACGCCCCGCGCCGGATGCCGTGGGCGAAGCCGGGCGGTCCCGCGGAGCTGATCGCGTGGGCCGACGCCCACGTCGACCGCACCGGACCGGCCGTCCAGGTGAAGACCTGGAACCTGTTGTCGTTGCACCGGCTTCCCGTCACCGGGGGTACCGCGTGGCTCAAGGCCATCCCGCCGTTCCTCGCGGACGAGGCAACGGTGATCGGGATGGTCGCCGCGCACGACCCCTCTCTCGTGCCCGAGGTGATCGCCGCGGCACCTCACCGCGTGCTGCTCGGCGAGGTTCCCGGCGACGGCTGCTGGCCGCTCACGCCCGAGCTCATCGATCTGATCGTGCCGCGCTGGGTCGCGGTGCAGCACGCGCTGGCCGGCGAGCGTCCGCCCGCGCTACGGCCTTCAGCGGTGCCGATGCCGTCGTTCGGACTGCCGGACACGCTGGTGCACGACGACTTCGTGCCCACCAACTGGTTGACGAGCGGCGTGATCATCGACTGGTCCGACGCCGTGTGGGGGCATCCCGCGCTCGACGTGGGCCGCCTGCTGGACTACTGCCGGCACCACCCCACCCTGTACGACCACGTCGCGAAGGTGTGGAGCGACGCGTGGCTGCGGCACCGCCCGGACAGCCGCCCGCTCGAAGCCCTCGACGCCGGACGCCGCGCCGGGCGCCTGCGCAGCGCGGTCAAGTACCAGGAGGTGGTCGACGAGGCCGAGGACTCCCAGCGGATCTACCACCGCGACTACCCGACGAACTGGCTCGGTTCCGTCATGCGGCTGGTGCACACCCCATGACACGACGGTCGATCATCGCCCTGGTCAGCGCACCCAGCGGGTTCGCGGGCCGCACCGACCCCATTCCGGTGAAGTCGCCGTTCTGGAACCAGGTCCACGGGGTCAACGCGGCACTGGAGAAGCTGCTCGGGGTGCCGACGAGCGTGTTGCGGCTGGTCCGGGTCGAGGACGGCAGGACTCCCGCCGGCGGCCTGGTCACCTATCACGTCGAAGCTCACGGCGAACCCGACCGCACGCACCTGCGTCCCGCCGAGGAGCCCAAAGCCAAACCCAACGCCGTGTTCCGGCGGTCGTGGGCACAGCCGGGCGGACCGGCCGAGCTGGTCGGCTGGGCGGACGCGAAGATCACCAGAACCGGGCCCGCGCTCCAGATCCGCACCTGGAACCTGTCGAGCGTGCACCGGATCCCGACCACCGACGGCACGACGTGGCTCAAGGCGGCGCCACCGTTCCTGTGCGACGAGGGCACGCTGATCGAGATGGTCGGCGCCCACGATCCGACGCTGGTCCCCGATCTCGTCGCCGCGGCCCCGCACCGCGTGCTGCTGCGCGACGAACCCGGTGGCTCCTGCTGGCCGCTCACGCCGGAGCACGTCCAGTCGATCGTGCCGCGCTGGGTCGCGGTGCAGCACGCGCTGGCCGGTGAGCCGCGGGTCCGGCCGACTCCGGTGCCGATGCCGTCCTTCGGGCTACCGGACACGCTGGTGCACGGCGACTTCCACCCCGGCAACTGGCGGGCGAGCGGCAAGATCATCGACTGGTCCGACGCCGTGTGGGGCCACCCCGCGCTGGACGTGTGCCGGTTGCTGGAGGTCGCGAGACCCGAGCACCACGACCTGATCAGTCGCGTGTGGAGCGAGGCGTGGCTGCGGCACCGCCCGGACAGCGAGCCGTTCCAGGCGCTGGAGGTCGCGCGGCTCTCGTACCAGCTGCACAGCGCGGTGAAGCTCCAGCACATCATCAACAACATCGAGTGGTCCGAGCGGATCTACCACCACGGTGGCGTCCAGATCGCGCTGCGCGCCGCGAGGGAGATGGCCCGATGAACCGCACCATCATCGCGCTCGTCAGCACACCGAGCGGGTTCGCGGGCCGCACGGACGCCCTTGCGGTCCCCACGCTCGACTGGAACCACGTCGAGCCCGTCAACGAGGCGCTGGAACAGCTGCTCGGCGTGCCCACGAGCGTGCTGCGGCTGATCTCCGTCGAGAACGGCGGCATGATGCAGGGCGGCCTGGTCACCTATCACGTCGAAGCGCACGGCGAACCCGATCGATCGAAGCTCCACCCCGCGGCCGAACCCGAGGCGGACGCCCCGTTCCGCGCGCCCTACGCACGTCTGGGCGGGCCTGCCGAGCTGCTGGCGTGGGCCGATGCCGAGATCGAACGCACCGGGCCGGCCGTGCAGGTCCGCACCTGGAACCTCTCGACGGTCCACCGGCTGCCCACCGCCCGCGGCCCGGTCTGGCTGAAGGCCATCCCGTCGTTCTTCGCCGACGAGGGCTCGGTGATCAAGATGGTCGCCGCGCACGACCCGACGCTGGTCCCGGAGGTGATCGCGTCGGCGCCACACCGCGTGCTGCTCGCGGACGCGCCCGGTGACAAGTGCCGGCCGATCACGCCCGAGCACGTCGAGCTGATCATCCCGCGCTGGGTGGCCGTGCAGAACGCGCTGGCAGGCGATCCTCAGCTGCCGTCGAGCGTGGTGCCGATGCCGTCGTTCGGGCTGCCGGACACCCTCACGCACGGCGACTTCCACCCCGGCAACTGGCGCCGGAGCGGCGAGGTCATCGACTGGTCCGACGCGGTGTGGGGGCACCCGGCGCTCGACGCGTGCCGGGTGCTGGAGTACAGCCCGCCCGAGCTGCACGACCACATCCGGCAGGTGTGGAGCGAGGCGTGGCTGACCCACCGCCCGGACAGCGAGCCGCTCGCAGCGCTCGACGTCGGCCGCCGCGCGTCACACCTGCACAACGCGGTGAAGTACCAGGAGTTCCTGGACAACATCGAGGTCTCGGAGCGGATCTACCACGAGGGCGATCCGCAGGACGAGCTCAGAGCTGCTCGGGAGCTGCCTCGCTGAGACGGCCGGTCCGGTTGGCCCAGCGCTCGAACACGATCGTGCCGAACGGCGGGATGCTGGAGAACAGGCCGAGCACGAGCGTGCGCGCGTCCCACTTCAGCGGTTCCTTCGCCATCAGCGTGACGAGCACGAAGCCGACGAAGACGACGCCGTGGATCGGGCCGAAGATCTTGACGCCGATCTCGTTCTGGACCACGACGTACTTGAAGAACATCCCGAGCAGCAGGCCCGCCCAGGAGATCGCCTCGGCGAGCGCGAAGATGCGGAACCGCCCGGCCACGCTGGAGAACGTCATGGCTCCCCATCATGAACCGTGACGGGGAGCACACGACTACCGGGCACGTCCGCGCCGGAGGCGCGGCCATCGGACACTGTCTATTCCTCCCATTTGAAGACGCGACTCGCGATGAACCCGACAACGAGCGCGAACCCGACGAGGATCGACGACGGCACCACGAGCGCCTCGATCCCCTTGCCGCGCACCAGGACGTCGAGCATGCCGTCGTTCATGTGCCGCAACGGGAAGATCTTCGAGACGGTCTGCAGCCACGCCGGTGCCTGGTCCACCGGGAAGAACGTGCCGGACAGGAACGCCATCGGCAGCACGACGATGTTCGCCGCCGCCGAAGCCGCTTCCTCGGTCTTGGCGAACGCACCCACGAGCATGCCGAGCGCGAAGAACGCGATGGTTCCCAGCAGCAGCAACGGAATCGCGAGCCACCACGACCCGGAGAGCTTGAGCCCGAACACCGGCAGCGACGCGATGCCGATGAAGATCGCACCTTGCACGAGCGCGACCCCGGCGCTGACCAGGATTCGGGACGACAGCACGGAACCCGCGGACACGGGTGCCAGCCGGATCCGGCGCAGCACCTGCTTCCGCCGCCACGACACCAGCGTCAGCGCGGCACCGAACACCGCCGACACCGCCACACCCCAGGACAGGATGCCCGGCGTCAGGTACTGGATCGGCTTGAGCGAGGCGTCCTCGACCTTCTCCGCCGCGAACGTGAACGTCGGCGGCTGGCCGGTCGCGGTGAGGTTCGCCTTGTCCACGAAGCCGTTGATGATCCCGAGCACGGTCGCGGACTTCACCTGGTCGCTCTGCGCGAACCGGACATCGAGCTGCTTCCCGCGAATGATCAGCGCCGCGGGGAGGTCGCCGTCCTTCACCTTCTGCACGGCGGAGTTCTCGTCGTTGTAGGACTCCAGCTCCAGCGCACCGCTGTCCCGCAGAGCGCTGACGATCGGGCCGTCGCCGACCACCGCGATCTTGGTCTTGTCCGCGCCGACGTCGCGCAGGATCAGCCCGAAGATCACCAGGAACATCAACGGGAACAGGAAGGTGAAGAACAACGTCACCTTGTCCCGGATGAACCCCTTGAACATCGCCAGCGAGAGCGTCTTGAACGCGGTCATGCGCGGTACTCCCGCCCGGTCAGGTTGAGGAAGACGTCTTCGAGAGTGGCCGTGCGGACCTGAAGCCCGTCCAGCGCACCGCGTTCGGCCAAAGCCGAGAGCACGGGAGCGGGGCGGCGGGTGGAGATCGTCAGCGACACCTCGTCCTCGTGCGCTTCCTCGACACCGTCCAAAGCGGACGCGTCGACGACGGACATGGCGCCCTTCTGCAGCGTCACGTGCGTCGGTGCGTCAAGACCGCGCACCAGCACCGCCGGCGGGTCCAGCGCGAGGATCTTGCCGGTGTCCATGATGGCCACGCGGTCGCAGAGGATCTCGGCCTCGTCGAGGTAGTGCGTGGTGTAGACGATGGTCTTGCCGCGCTCCTGGATCGCGCGCAGCACGTCCCAGAGGTTGCGCCGGGCCTGCGGGTCGAGCGCCGCGGTCGGTTCGTCGAGGAACACGATGTCCGGGTCGTGCACCAGCGCGCACGCGATCGAGAGGCGTTGCCGCTGCCCACCGGAGAGCTTGTTCTCCTGCTCGTTCGCCTTGTCCGCGAGGCCGACCAGCTCCAGCATGTCGGCCGCGGTGCCCGGGCTCACGCCGTAGAGCGAGCCGAACGTCTGCAGCTGCTCCTTGGCGGTCAGCTTGTCGAAGAACGCCGTCGCCTGCAGCTGCACGCCGATGCGGGGCAACAGCTTCACGTTGCGCGGCCACGGGTTCTCGCCGAGCAGCGCGACCTCGCCGCTGTCGGGCTTGCGCAGGCCCTCGATGATCTCCAGCGTGGTGGTCTTGCCCGCGCCGTTGGGCCCCAGGATGCCGAAGAACTCGCCCTCGGCCACGGTGAACGAGACGCCGTCCACCGCTTTCAGCTCGCCGTAGCTCTTGCGGATGTCCCGCACCACGACCGCCGACCGTTCCTCTGTCATGGCCGGGACGTTAGGTCAGCAGGGGGTCGTTCGCGTGGCGAAACGACGAAAGTCGCCGTGAAGTCGAGACGTTCGAAGGTCAGCAGCCGGACACGAGCAGCGGGCTCGCGGTGTAGATGTCGTTGAGCCGGCGCAGTGCCGAGGCGAACTGGTCGAAGCGCGCCCGCGGCACGGCCGCGCGCACCTCGCTGATCATCTGCCACAGGTAGCGGTGCTCGGACGACTCCATGACCGGCAGCGGCGGATCGTTGCGGACGTCGCAGGCGAACGCGAGCGCGACCGTGGCGGCCCGCAGACACGCCGTCGCGAGCGTCACGCAGTCCTCGACGAGCGGGCGGTCGCCCTGGGCCCGCACGACACCGCTGACCGCGAACCGCACGGCCTGCATCAGCGCGAGGTAGAGGCGCTGGCCGGCCTGGGTGCGTTCATGCGGCAGGTACTCGGTGCCGGGGCCGGGTGTGACGACGGTCATGCCGACCTGGGGGCGGCGCAGCACGTGGTCGAAGAGCGCGGTCGGCGCCCAGAGCAGGGTGCGCCACGAGTCCTCGCTGATCGAGGTGCCCATGCGCGCGGCGTTCTCCAGCACGTCGAGGTAGGCGATCAGGACGCTGGACAGGAACACGCCGCCGCGGTCGCCGCCCACCCGCACGATGCCGAAACGGTCGTCGTGGCTCGCGTCACCGGTGCCGTAGCCGGGTTTCCACTCGATGACGTCGCTGCTCGCGAGCACCACGCGGGCGAGCCGCTGGTGCACGGGCGACGCCGAGAGCACCGTGTCGTCCAACCCCATCTGGACGAGCATGGACGCAGCGTGCTGCAACGACTCACGTCTTTGCGGCACGAGGTCGGGGTGCAGCAGACGGAACGGTTCCACGTCGCCCCCTCCCCTCCGTTGGTTGTACTCACAATGAACGGCGGGAAGCGCGAAGTCATCCGGATGAACCGCAGCGTTACGTCTCAGTTGGACCGTTGGTTCGATTGGGCCCAGGCCACCAGCTGCGCGCGAGTCGAAAGATCCAGCACCGCTTTCACGTTGTGCACGTGGGACTCCACGGTCCGGTGCGAAATCCCGAGTTTGGCGGCGATCTGAGCGTTCGTCATGCCCTGGGCCACCAGTTCGACGATCACGCGCTGCCGGTCGCTCAGCACCCCGTCCTGCACGATTTCCTCGTCCAGCGCGGTTTCCACGGCATGGCGCACGTCCATCGCGCGGCCGGCGTTGAGGGCTCTGGTGAATGCCGCCTGGGACAAGGATTTTCGTGCTTGGTCCAGCGCGTCGTCCATCTTCCGCCGCCACCACGGTTCCGACGGGACAACCCACGTCGTGCGCATCTGATTGCAGGCGGCCAGCAACCGCACGCCGAGCTCGTGCCGTCCCGACAGCATCGCGACCAGGCCGCGGCCCTCGACCGACTCCAGCACCGCTCTCGGCAGGTGAGCGGACATGCGAGCGCTCTCAGCGAACCGTGCCCCCGCGGCGGCGAGATCACCGCGTTCCAACGCGATGCAGCCCGACGTGTGCACCGCGACGGCCACGACGTCCGGCCGGGCGTGCGCTCTCAGCACCGGCAAGGCGCCTTCCACCAGAATCGCGGCGGCGTCGGCGTCACCCTGCACGAGCAGCCGCCAGCCGAGGTTCTGACTCGACACCGCAACACTCACGTCGTTGCCGTTGCGTACGCCGTGCTGGATCGACTGGCGCAACGCCCATGCGGTGTTCGGCGCATCATCGGCTCCGTCGTAAGCGCCCGCCAACGTCCGGTAGAGCCGGCACATGATCAGTTGCTGACCGCCGGCCTCCGCGGTGTCGACGGCTTCCATCGCGTACTTCACGGCTTCGTCGTGGCGTTCCTCGTGGTCCGCCAGCAGAGACGCGTACTCCAGCGCCAGGATCCGGTAACGCGCGTCGGCGGCGGACTGGTGCAGCACCTGCATCAGCACCGCGCCGGCCTCGGCGAAGTAGCCGCGGTCGAAGCACACCCGCAGCAGCATCGTGGCGAGCAGCAGCCGGCGTTCGTCCTGCGGTGCCACCAGATGGGCGAACGCGTACGTCACGTTGTCGTACTCCTGGTGCTGCGCCTTCACCTGTTCCGGGGAGAGGATCGACGACGTGACACCGGGTTCACCCTTCTCGCACAGCCACTCGATGATCCGCTCCGCCGTCACCGAGTACTCGCCCTGCTCGCTGAGGCGTTCCTCCGCGTAGAGCCGGACGGACTCGAGCATCCGGAAGCGGCCGTCGTTCTCGCGCACCACCAACGACTTCGCCTGCAACGCGCTGAGCAGCCCGATCACCGGTCCGCCCTGCACCACCTGCGCGATGTCCAGCCCGAACCCGCCGGGCAGCAGCGCGAGTCGTCGGAAGAGTTCCTTCTCGTGCTTGGTCAGCAGGTCGTGGCTCCACGCGATGGCCGCTCTCAGACTCTGGTGCCGGGTCTGCTCGTCGGCGTCGCTGAGCAGGTCGAGCCGCTGGTCGAGGTGGTCGGCGAGGTCGTGGAGCGGCACGGACTTGGAGAGTTTGGCCGCGAGCTCGACCGCGAGCGGCACACCGTCCAGTCGCGCGCAGATGGCCGCGATCGCTTCCTGGTCGCCCTGGATGCCCGCGCGTTCGGCGAAGAGCCGGACGGCGTCCTCGTCCAGACCGTGCACCGGGTAGACGGCCTCGCCGATGGCTCGCAGCGCCTCCCGGCTGGTGGCGAGGATCTGCACTCCTGGACAGCGCGACAAGAGCGCGTCCACGACGTCGCAGCACTCCTCGACGAGGTGCTCGCAGTTGTCGACGAGCAGCAGGATCCTGCGGTTCGCGAGGTCCTGGAGCAGTGTCGTCCTGAGTGCGACACCCGCGTGCTGGTACACCCCAACGGCTTCCGCGAACGCCTGCACCACCTGATCCGGCCGGCTCAGCTTCCCCAGCTCGACCGTGCGAACCTCGGTCCTGCGCGCTCTTCTGGCCAGCTCGACCGCGAGCCGCGTCTTGCCGACCCCGGCCGACCCGACGAGCGTGAGCATCCTGTGCTTGCGCAGCAACGAAAGCAGCTCCGCCAGCTCCGCTTCCCTGCCGACGAACGCGTCGTCGTAACCAGGCAGCTCGGCGACCACAGTGGACGTACCCGCGGACCGCTGGCGATAGGCACGCTGACGGCACGCGTTCGAGCAGTACCGCGCCCGCGACGGCAGGGGCGCGAATTCCGTGCCACAGCTCGCGCAGGTGCCCATCCCACGAGCGTACGACCGTTTTCGCGTCTCAATTGGAAAGTGTGTGAAGGTCGACCTCGAGGGTGGTCCCGTTCAGGAGCTCCGCGAGCTCGATCCGGTCTCGCGTCCTGCCGAGCCACCCGCTCCGAATCCGCTCCACGACCTGCGTCTTCGTGATGTCCGCGGCCTCGGCCTTGATCACGATGTCCTTGCCGTTCTCCAGGTGGACCACGGCTTTGCGGAACTTGGGCGCGTGTGGCACGAACTCGCCACTTCCCGGCACCGCGGGATACATCCCGAGCGCGCTGAACACGTACCAGGCCGACATCGTGCCGAGGTCATCATTGCCCGTTACGCCAGCGGGCCCGTTCACGAACAACGTCTGCGCGGCCCTGATGACCACCGACGTCTTCTCGGGCTTGCCGATCAGCGCGTACATCCACGGCGCGTGCAGGTCCGGCTCGTTGTTCGGGTTGTACCTGAACTGGTTGTAGTAGTCGTACGGCCCGACGACCCACTTCTCCCGCACAGTCCTCGCGGGGTCTTTCAGCAGATCCTGGTACGCGAAGAAGTCGTCGAGCCTGGCCTCGGCCGCCGCCTTGCCGCCCACTGCCGTGATGAGTCCGTTGATGTCGTGCTGCACCAGCCACTGGTACTGCCAGGCCGTGCCCTCGTGAAACCCTTCCGGACCCTGTGGCGTGTACGGGTTCAGCCACGCGCCGTTGCCCAGCTTCGGCCGCGGGAAGCCGGTGAAGCCCCGATCCGTGACGCTGTTGTCCCAGAGCACGCGGTGGTTCTGCCCGCGCTTCCTGAGACGCTCGGCGTCTTCCTCGTGCCCGAGCGCTTCGGCCATGATCGCCAGCGTGGCGTCGGCCAGCGCGTACTCGAGGGTCGCGGACGCGCCGTGGTGCGGGTCGGTGTCCTGCCCCTTCTTGGGGAAGTTCTTGTCGTACTGGACGAAGCCGTTCTTCAGGTAGCTCGGGTTGCCCGACCGGCCCTGGAAACGCGACTGCTGTGGCGGCACCCCGTCGACGTTCTGCAACAGCGCTTGGTATGCCTGCTCTTCGAAGCCCTTGAGGTGCCCGAACCGCCACAGGTCGACCAGGAACGGCGTGACCGGGTCGCCGGTCATGCAGTTGGTCTCCTGGTTGGCGTAGGCCCAGCGCGGCAGCCAGCCCCCTTGCTCGTGGATCTTGAGGACGCTCTGCGCGATGTCTTTGGCGCGGTTTGTCCGGAGGAGCGCCAGGAGCTGGTTGTGGGCCCGGTAGGTGTCCCAGAGCGAGTAGAACTCGTAGTACGTCCAGCCGTCGGCCTGGTGGATCTGGTTGTCGAAACCGCGATACCGGCCGTCGTGGTCGCTGCCGGTCAGCGGCTGCAGCAGCACGTGGTACAGCGCGGTGTAGAAAACCGCCCGCTCGTCCCAGTCCTCGGTTTCGATCTCGATGCAGCCGAGCTCCTTGCGCCAGGCGTCTTGGGCCTCGTTGCGGATGTCGTCGAAGGACTTGCCGCTTGTTTCCTTCGTCAGGTTGTTCGTGGCGCCCTGTTCGTCCACTTGGGACAGTGCGGTGCACGCCGTCACCGGCCCGGGGTCGAAGGTGACCCACGCACCCCTGAGACCCGCGCCGCCCGCTGACTCGCGTTGACCTGGCTTGGCTCCGGTCGGAGACCAGGTGCCGAAGTTCCGGAAGGGCCGGTCGAAGGTCGTGGTGAAGTAGGTCAGGTACGGACGACCACCGCAGAACGCTTGTGTTTCCACGGTTCCGGTGATGGTGCGGTCGTTGACGACCTTGACGCTGCTGGCACTGACCGGCTCGTGGTCGTTGGCCTGCCCTGTGTTGATCAGAAGCGTGCCACTGGTACCGCTGGGCCAGGTGTAGCGCTCCACGCCGGCTCTGGTGGTGGCGGTGCACTCGACGGTGATGTCGCGGTCCAGCCTGACCTTGTAGTAGCCGGGCTTGCCGATCTCGCCGTCGTGGGTGTAGCCGGTGGCGTAGCGCTTGTGGTCCAGGGTGGTGGGGATCGGGCCCGTCGTGGGAAGGATCGGGACGAGGCCGCCTTGTTCCCAGCACCCGGCGCCGGACAGGAAGAAGTGGCCGAAACCCCGGATCATCGGGTCGTCGTAGCGGTAGCCCGCGTAGTGGGAGCCCATCGGGCTGGAGTGGGCCTTGCCGAAGGGCATGGACGCGCCGGGGAACGTGTTGCCCTCGTCCTTTGTGCCGATGAACGTGTTTACCGACTCAATGGGATCCAGATCGTCCACGTGGTCCAGCCTAGTTGGATCTCCCGGGGATTTCTGGGGGCGAGGTGTGGTCCGGTTGGGTGGTCCCGTGGGTGGTCCCGCGAGGGCGGCGGCTGGCGCCTTGCCTTGCTGGGGTGGGCGCCCACGCGCCATGCGATGGTCGGGCTTGCTCAGGCTGGCGCACCTTGGCCGGGTGGTGGTCGGCTTGCGTTGGCGTGTCACGTTCCAGCGGAGGGGTCGCCAATGCGCTCAGGTCACCTTGCGCAGGTAGGCGCGTAGGTCGCATACGGGCCGGTGCCAGTCATCGCCGCTTCGCGACGATTGCGATTGAGGCTTGACTTTGAGCCTCTTGCGAGATGCTTGTCGGCCGGCAAAAGCCGAGCTGGTAAAGCGCTCGGCCGATCCGAACACGGTAGCATCTCGCACTCAAAGTCAAGCCCCAATCGCGCGGTGGTTACGTCATGACCGCTTGCTCTGATTTGTCGAGCCTCAAGTACTGCTCGCTTCGCATCGCACGATAGCCATGCGGAGTTCGCGTTCGGCGTCACCGCGGGCAGGCGTCAACCAATTCGCGCGACCTGGTTGGCGCGAATTTGGCGGGTGAGTGGAGCAGGTTGCGTCGCGGTTTTCGGTCCGGGTCCAGCCACGCAGGCGGATAGAACATCGGGATACCGGCCGCCAGTTTCACTTCCCACTCGCTCTGGTGAATCAGCGTGTGGTGATGACGGCACAGCAGGACCGCGTTGTCGACGGAGGTCTTGCCGCCGTCGGCCCAGTGATGGATGTGGTGGGCATCGCAATGCCGCGGTGGCCGGGCGCAGCCGGGAAAGGCGCAGCCTCGGTCTCTCGCGACCAGGACCCGGCGGATTCCGGCCGGGAAGGACCGGGCTTTACGGCCGATGTCCATCGACTGCGACTTCTCACCCAGCACCAGCGGAATGATCCCGGCGTTGCAGGCGAGCCGGCGGACCTGGCTGGCCGGGACGCGCTCACCGCTGTCGAGCATGCCGTGCCTGACCTGGGCGGCGAGGTCGTCGTAGCTCATCGTCACCACCAGGGTCACCGGTTCACCGCCATGCTCCGGCAGCTGATCGGTCCGCAGCATCAAGTTGACCAGCTCCGCGAACGCAGCGCCCTCACGCTCGGAGGGCGAACGCAGATCCGGACCCTCGCCGGTGTCGGGGCGGGGCTTGGCCAGCGGGTCGAGCACCGCCTCGTAGGCGGCGCCGGTGACCGTGTCCAGCAGCATCTTGACCACGAGCTGCCCGTTCTTCGTCCAGCGCTTGAAGTGCTGGTTGACCAGCGGCTCAGGCTCGGGATCACGCGGTTCCGGGTCGTCCTGGTAGAGCAGGTACGCCAGTTCCTTGCCGAACTTGGGCACCGCGGCGGGCGGGTGCTCGCGAGCGAAGTCCACCATCGCGGCCTCGGCCTCAGCGGGCAGGTACTTCATCGCCTCCGCCAGCGCCCCGACATGCTCAACCGACAGCACACCCTCGGCCACCGCCTCAGCGGTCACCGGAAGCTCGGGAGCCAGCTCGCTGCCGGTCGGAGTGACCGTGCTGCTCAACAGGGCGGCATTGGCGACCCATTTCCGAGCTGCCTTGAGATCCCAGCGAACGACATCACGCAACACATTCGCCAAATCCCTATAACCAAGCTCAGCGGCAGCCCCACGCCGATCCAACTCGGCAATCACACGCATCTTCTCATTGTCACGAGCCCTGCTCTCCCTCTCAAGGTCGACAAAGCTGCGCAGCAGCTCGTCGGTGGGGAGAAGTCGGGTGTCGCTCACGTGTTCTAATCTACCGCAAGATCACAACATAAACGCAGGTAAAACCATACACAAAAGTGTGAGCCGACAACGCTGATGCCACCGGCGAGGCGACCCGAAGGCGAAGCAAAACAACAGGCGTGCCATCAACCCGCGTGCGGCACGGGCCCCCCGATCAGATTGGCGCGGGTTTGGGGGCAGCGTCCCCAAGGGGAAGCACGCAACGGGACTCTCACTACGGAACCCAGCCAACTACGGACATGGAACGTAAGCGAACCAAAGGCTGGACCGGGGTGCCGCCGCCAAACACCCCGGCCCAGGCAGGACCGGATCTGAGCACCGCCGCCGCCAAGTTACGGCGCTCAGACCCGGAGTTCGCAGGAGCTACCGCCGAGCCCCCAGGAAGATGTTGCCCTCAGTGGACAGGTAATGGCTGGTGTAGTCGAACCGACGCGAGTCACTGAAGATCAACCAGTAGTACTTCAGCTGCTCCGACCACCAGTAGCCAGGACAGAAGTCGCCCTGGGCACCCGTGGTGACGTCCCGCAGGATCGTGTACCCGTAGTTGGTGCGAGAGGTCCGCTTCATCTCCTGGTAGTGCCGGTGGGCACGCTCGCGATAGACCTCCTCACGCGTAGCCAGCCACAGGAAGAGCGCCCCGTCCGCATACTCGGGCCGAAGCTGGTTGCCCACCGACGTCGGCCGCAAGGACGTGTAGTTGATGCCCTCGGGCAGAACCCCGTAGCGATCCTGAACGGCCGTCCACGAGTCGTGATACGCCCGGCCACGAGCCACATCGCCGCTCTCCGCCAGCAACCCGCCGAAGAACGCCGCCAGCTCGCTCTGGGTCCGGGCATCCCGCCGACCCGTGAAAGCGTCGACCTGGGCGAACCAGAGACGGCCCGAGACGACGTCGGACTGGTAGCGCAGGATCGCGCGGATCAGGACGTCCCACCACGCCTTGAGGTCGCGGTCGCCGAAGAGGTGCCAGCCGTCCCACAGGTACTCGTAGTAGGAGTCCGCGGGCGGGCCGATGGTGGCGAGGCGGTTGCGCCAGGCGCCGGTCTCGGCGTGCACGTCCCACGGCAGCAGACCAAGGGACGTGCGGCGGTCGAAGGTGTACTTGAAGGCCTTCTTGGCCGCGTTGTAGTACTTGCGGTCGCCGGTCCACTTCGAGAGCGAGCCGAACTCCGTGATGTAGGTGCCGGTTTCGGCGAGGTTCGTCTCGGGTGAGGAGACGGCTCCCGTGCGCAGATTGACGTAGCGATACGGGATTCCGGTCGGAGACTTGGTGAACGCGAGCAGCAACCGGTCGCCCAGGTCGCGCGCCAGAGCCAGAAGCGCACCATCGCCGCTGACGTGGTAGGCGGACAGCAACCCGCCCAGCATGCGGATGTTGGTCTCGAAGACCTGGAAGGAGGCGTCCACGTCGAAGGACAGATGAGACTTGACCCAGCGGACGCCCTCGGCGAACTCGGCGTCGAGTTCCATGAGCCACAAGGTGTCCAGGGCTTCGACGATCGTGAGGCCCATCGGATGTCCGGGAACGAAGAACTCCTCCGAGCCGCCCGAGACGGGTTTGATCTGGTCGTGGCCGAACGCGCGGTCCACATAGGACCGCCAGGCCCAGCGGACCTCGGAGCGCACGTCCTCGGCGACCGCGCGCCAGCCACCAGGAGGAGGCGCGAGGGCTTGAGCGCCTGCGGAAGGAGCCTCGCCCGACGAAGCAGAAGGAGGTGGCGCGGACGGAGATGGTTGAGCGGCAGCAACATCGGGCACGCCGGCAAGGCCGGCGGCTCCGAGGAGGCTGAGAACGCTTCGGCGTGGCAGGTCACGCATGGCTGATCTCCCCTCTGGCTGACAACGCTGTCTGTCATCAGATCCTTGCGGAGCGCACACAGCGTTGGTCAATACCACCGACGCCACTTGTCCTGTTCAGGACACCAAACGAGAAAATGAAGAGCCGCTTGACCGGTTCCGGAACGGTTGACAAGGGCGTGAAGCCGGGGTGAGATACGGCCACTATGACAACGTTGTCCCCCAGTGGCCCTGTTGCCGGTCAGCGCAAGGTCCGTCGCGCGACGATGAACGACGTCGCGCGGCTGGCGGGCGTGAGCATCAAGACCGTCTCGCGCGTGGTGAACGACGAGCCGGGTGTGCACCCGTCGACCGCCGAGCGCGTGCTGGCGGCCATCGACCAGCTCGGGTTCCGGCGGAACCTGAGTGCCCGCAACCTGCGCCGAGGCTCGTCCACCGGCACGATCGGGCTGGTGCTGGAGGACGTCGGCAACCCGTTCTACTCCGGCGTGACCCGCGCTGTCGAGGAAATCGCGCGACTGCGCGGCCGTCAGGTGATCTCGGGGTCCAGTGACGAGGACCCAGGCAGAGAACGCGAGCTGGCGCTGGAGTTCTGCAGCAGGCGCGTGGACGGGCTGCTCATCGTGCCCGCCGGCCTGCAGCACAGCTATCTGGTGCCGGAGATGCGCGCGGGCACGCCCGTGGTGTTCCTGGACCGGCCCGCGGGCGACGTCGTGGCGGACACCGTGCTGGTCGACAACATCGGCGGCACCGTCGAGGCCGTCACCCATCTGGCTGCACACGGGCACCGCCGCATCGCGTTCCTCGGGGACGCGCCGGACATCTTCACCGCCAACGAGCGGCTGCGCGGCTACCGCGAGGGCTGCGTCAGAGCGGGCATCGGGTACCACGAGGAGCTCGTGGCGATGGGGCCGCACGACGACAGCAGCGTCGCGACCACGTTGCAACGACTGCAAAGCCTGCGCGAGCCCGCCACCGCGATCGTGGCAGGCAACAACCGAATCACCGTCAACATCCTGCGCTCGCTCGCGGGGGTCGCGGAACGGCCCGCTCTGGTGGGCTTCGACGACTTCGAGCTCGCCGACCTGTTGTCGCCGCCGGTGACCGTGATCGCGCACGACGCGAGCGCGCTCGGCAAGGCGGCCACCGATTTGTTGTTCGCCCGCTTGGACGGCGACAACTCACCACCGCGCCGCGTCGTGCTGCCGGTGCGCTTGGTGCCACGAGGATCCGGGGAGGTCCACGCGTGAGTTCTGGTGTGCTCCACCAGCCTGTCAACCTGCCGGCGAACCAGCCGAAGCAGTTCTACCGCGGCGGCGAGGCGATCGCCGCGTTGCGCGGCGGGACGAGCGGCGACTTCGGGCCCGAGGACTGGGTGGCCTCGACGACGACGCTGTACGGACGCAGCGATGCCGGGTTGACAACGTTGCCGAACGGCGTGCTGTTGCGCGACGCCGTCGAGGCGGACCCGCTCGGATGGCTCGGCGCGGACCACGTGGCGAAGTTCGGCGCGGACACGGCGTTGCTGGTGAAGCTGCTCGACGCGGGCCAGCGCCTGCCCGTGCACTGCCACCCGTCGAACGCCTTCGCGTCCTCGCACCTGAACTGCCGGCACGGCAAGACGGAGGCGTGGATCGTCGTCGGCACGACCGGCAGCGACCCGACCGTCTACATCGGATTCCGCGAGGACGTGCCGGCGGACGTGGTGGCCGACTGGGTCGCCACGCAGAACACCACGGCGATGCTCGACGCGCTGAACCCGGTCTGCGTCCGGCCCGGCGACACGGTCTACGTGCCCGCCGGGGTGCCGCACGCGATCGGCGAGGGCGTCTTCATCGTCGAACTGCAGCAGCCGACGGACTTCTCGGTGACGCTGGAGTGGCAGGGCTTCCTGGCCAACGCGGACATCGGCCACCTCGGTCTCGGCTACGACGTCGCGCTGGACTGCGTCGACCGCCACGGCTGGGCGAACAACCTGGACAAGCTCGTGCGCCAGACGTCCGAGAAGTGGGCGCCGTCGGTCGATCTCCTCGGCCACGACGCGGACCCGTTCTTCCAGGCCGACCGCCTGCACGTGGAGGGCTCCTTCGCACTGGAGCCGTCGTTCGCCGTGCTGGTGGTGCTGGAGGGGTCAGGCCAGCTCGGTGAGCTGGAGGTGCACAAGGGCAGCACCGTCGTCGTGCCGCACGCGGCGGGCGAGCTCGGGCTGTCCGGTGACCTGGTGGCGATCCGCTGCCGACCGCCCGTTCTGTCCAAAGTGGAGGATGTGTCGCCATGAGCGAGCCGTTGCTCGAGGCTCGTGATCTCACGAAGAACTACGGCACCGTGGAAGCTCTTCGCGGTGCCTCGTTCACCGCCTACCCCGGCGAGGTCGTGTCGCTCATCGGCGACAACGGCGCGGGGAAGTCCACCCTGGTGAAGTGCCTGTCCGGGGTGGAGCAGCCGACCAGCGGAACCCTGCTGTTCAACGGCAAACCGCTGAGGCTGCACTCCCCCAACGACGCCCGCGACCGCGGCATCGAGACGGTGTTCCAGGACCTCGCGGTCGCGCCGGACCTCGACCCGGCCGCGAACATGTTCCTGGGCAGGGAGATCCTCAAGCCCGGCATCCTCGGGTTCCTCGGCGTGCTGGACAAGAAGGCCATGCGCAGGCAGGCCTCCGAGCACTTCGGCCGGTTCGGCGCGGCGCTGCAGAGCATCGACGTGCCGATCGCGTCGCTGTCCGGTGGCCAGCGCCAGTCGGTCGCCGTCGCGCGGTCCGTGGCGTGGGCGTCGAAGCTCGTGTTCATGGACGAGCCGACCGCCGCACTCGGTGTGGTGCAACGGGAACGCGTGCTCGACGTGATCAAGCGCGTCCGCGACGAGGGCATCGCCGTGGTGCTGATCTCGCACAACATGCCCGAGGTGCTGTCGGTGTCCGACCGGGTCGAGGTGCTGCGCCTCGGCCGTCGCGTGGCCCGCTTCAAGGCCGCCGACACCACCGTCGAAGAGCTGGTCGGCGCGATGACCGGTGCACTGTCTCAAGAGGACGCGGCCTGATGACCACTACTGAAGAGACAACGTTGTCTACTCAGCCCGACGAGGCGCGCACCCCGCTCCTCAAGCGACTGACCGGCGCGAACACGCTGTGGATCGGCCTGGTGCTGCTGGTTCTCGTCGCGGTGTTCGGGGCGATCCGACCGGACGCCGTGTTCCAGGTGACCACGCTGCAGTTCCTGCTCGCGGAAACCGCTGTGCTGCTGGTGCTCTCGGTGGGTATGACGTTCGTGATCATCACGTCCGGCATCGACCTTTCCGTGGGTTCGGTGCTGGTGTTCGCGAGCGTGTTGTCCGCGATGGCGATGAACAAGGTGTCCGGCGGAGACGCGACGAACGCCGGCTGGGGCGTGATCGCGTTCGGTCTGCTCGTTGCGGTCGTCAGCGGCGCGGTGTGGGGTCTGCTCAACGGCCTGCTGATCTCCCGCGCGAAGATCCCGCCGCTGATCGTGACGCTGGGTTCGTTCGGCGCGGCACAGGGTGCGGCTCTGTTGCTGAACAACGGTTCCAACGTGTCCGGCATCCCGGACAAGCTCAACACGACGTTCGGCTCCGGCACGTGGTTCGGCATCCCGAACATCGTGATCGTGGCCGCGATCGTCACCGCTCTCGGCGCGCTTCTCCTGTCCACCACGCGTTTCGGCCGCTACACCTACGCGGTCGGGTCGAACGAGGAGGCGGCGAGACGGGTGGGCATCTCGGTGCGCAACCACCTCACGAAGGTGTACCTGCTCGCGGGCACCCTCGCGGGACTCGCGGGGTTCATGGGCAACGCGTTCTTCCGGGTCGCGGTCGTCACCGGCCACGAGACGGACAACCTGAACGCGATCGCCGCCGTCGTCCTGGGTGGTACCAGCATCTTCGGCGGCGTGGGTTCGGTAGTGGGCACGATCTTCGGCGTGTTCATCCCGGCGGTGTTGGAGAAGGGCCTCGTGATCATCGGGGTCGAGGAGTTCTGGCAGCCGATCGCCGTCGCGATCGTGCTGGTGGCCGCCGTGTGGCTGGACCAGACACGGCGGCGGGCGCGCAACCAACGTTAGGGAAAGGTGCTGGACCAATGAAGATCCGCTCCGCAGTGGCCGTGTCGGCCGCATTCCTGCTCGCCGCGTGTGGCGGAGGCGGGCAGATTGGTGACTCGGGTTCGGGCAACAACGCCGCGAACAAGAAGCTGGTGCTGATTCCCGGCATCTCGGCGGAACCGTTCTACATCTCCATGCAGTGCGGCTTCGAGGAAGCCGCCAAGGCCGCGGGCTACGAGGCCAAGACCCAGGCACCGGCGAAGTTCGACGCGGCCCAGCAGACCCCGATCGTCACCGGCATCCTGGCCGACAAGCCGGCGGCGGTGCTGATCGCGCCGACCGACGACAAGGCCATGGCCGGTCCGATGAAGCAGCTCAAGGACGCGGGCATCAAGGTCATCGAGGTCGACACCAAGCTGCAGGACACCTCGATCGCCTCCTCCACCATCTCGTCCAACAACGAGCAGGGCGGCAAGCTGGCCGCCGAGACGATCAACAAGCTGACGGCCGGCAAGTCCGGCTCGGTGCTGGTGCTCAACACCAAGGCCGGCACGTCGACCACCGACGCCCGCGCCAAGGGGTTCGAGGACGCCATCAAGGCCTACCCGAACCTCAAGTACATCGGCCAGCAGTACACCGACAACGAGGCCGCCACCGCCGCCTCGAAGGTGACCGCGACGCTCGCCGCGAACCCGGACCTGATCGGCGTGTTCGCCACGAACCTGAACAGCGGTGAGGGTGCCGCCACCGGCCTGCGCAACGCGGGCAAGACCGGCTCGGTGAACCTGGTCGGCTTCGACGCCTCGCCCAACCAGGTCAAGGACCTGCAGGCGGGCACCGTGCAGGCGTTGATCGCCCAGGACCCCGGCACGATCGGCAAGCAGGGCGTCGAGCAGGCCGTGGCCGCGATCGACGGCAAGACGAACAAGCGCAACATCGAGACCGACCTGGTCGCCATCACCAAGGCCGACGCGGACAAGAACTCGAAGTACTTCTACAAGCAGTCCTGCTGACCCAGCTGGGCAAACGACGAAGGGAACCTTCATCCGCCTGAGGTGGACGAAGGTTCCCTTCATCGTTTCCCAGGGGGCGGCCCTTCGGCCGTTCGGGGCATTTGCCCGGGTTGGCGTACGACCAGAGTTGTACGAGCGAGTCACCCTCCGGCGGATGCCCGGGGACCCCCAGAACCGATGAGCTAGGAGCACATCGGAGGGGGAACCCGAATGCGCAAGCAAGTCGCGGCCACGCTGGCCGTCATCACCGCAACATCGCTCATCGCACCACAGGCACAAGCCCAGCCACTGCAGGAGATCCAGTGGCAGAAGTGCTTCGACACCCCGCCACCAGGACTTCCGCCGGGCGGCGAACGGCTGGAGTGCGGCAGCTTCACCGCGCCGATGGACTGGAACAATCCCAGCAACGGCAAGACCATCACCATCGCGGTCAGCCGGCTCACGCCGAAGAACGGCACGGCGAAGTCCACGGTCTTCACCAACCCCGGCGGGCCGGGCGGTGAGGGACGCACGATCCCGCTGGTCTACCTGAACCGGCCGAAGCTCAGCGAGAACGCCGAGATCATCGGCATCGACGTGCGCGGCACGGGCGCCAGCAGCAACGTCACCTGCGGCGGCTTCAACGCCGAGAGCATCACCGACCAGCGCGACCGCAGCAAGGCCAACCTCGACCTGCTCTACGGCGCGATGGAGCTGCAGGCCAAGTTCTGCCAGAACAAGTCCGGCGAGCTCGGCCGGTACATCACCACCGACCAGACGGTGAGGGACCTCGACCTGCTGCGGCAGATCCTGCGCAAGCCCGAGGTCAGCTGGATCGGCTACTCGGGCGGCAGCTGGCTGGGTGCCTACTACGCCACCTACTTCCCGAAGACGCTCGACAAGATCGTGCTGGACTCCAACGTCGAGTTCACCGGGCCGTGGCAGCCGATCTTCGACGACTGGGGCATGGGCTTCGAACGCCGGTTCCGCGTCGACTTCCTGCCGTGGGTGGCGAAGTACGACAACATCTACCACCTCGGCAAGACCGCTGAAGAGGTCCGGCAGTCCTACGAACGCACGCGCGCGAAGCTCAAGGACCAGCCCGTCACGCGACCGGAAGGCGTCTACTACCCGCAGTCGCTCGACGGTCTGCTGCGAGGTGTCCTGTACCGCAAGGGCCAGTTCGCCCTCGGCGCGCAGGTCTTCGCCGAACTGGCGGGCACCGCACAGCCGCAGCTGACGGCGCAGGCGAGCTACCCGGACGCCCAGAACGGCACGGCGTACTCGATCGTCTGCAACGACACGCCGTTCAAGGGCGACCGGCGCTACCTCGAACGCGACGCCGCGAAGGACGGCGCCAAGTGGCCGCTCGGCGGCTACCTCCAGGTGATGGGGCCCTGCGCGTTCTGGGACCGGCCGAACGTGAACCTCAAGCACCCCAACGGTGTCGGCGTCGCGCCGACGTTGATGGTGCAGTCGGTGCGCGACCCGGCGACGCCGCTCGAAGGCGCGCAGAAAGCACACCGCAACTTCAACAACTCGGTGCTGCTCACCGTTGAGGACGAGGGCGACCACGGCATCTACGGGTTCGGCAACAAGTGCGTCGACGACATCGTGGAGAGCTACCTCGTCGACGGCGTGACGCCCGCGAAAGACCTGACGTGCCCAGGGGTTCCGCTGCCCGCACCGGGTGAGACCGCGGCGCCGACGGCACAGCAGCTCGCCAAACAGCTCGGTTGGTAGAAGAGGGGAAACCGATGCACCGCAAGAAGATCGCCGCGGCACTGGCCGTGGCGACGGCAACATCGCTGATAATCGCACCACAGGCGCAGGCGAGCACCTTCGCCGCGCAGCAGATCAACTGGCAGAAGTGCACCGACCAGCCCGGCTTCGAACGGCTGCAGTGCGGCCAGTTCACGGCTCCGATGGACTGGAACCACCCGAACAACGGCAAGACCATCACCATCGCGGTCAGCCGCACGGTTCCGTTGCACGGCACGGCGAAGACCACGGTCTTCACCAACCCCGGCGGACCCGGCGGCGAGGGTCGCACGCTGCCGATCGCGTTCCTGAACCGGCCGAAGCTCAGCGAGAACGCCGAAATCGTCGGCATCGACGTGCGCGGCACCGGCGCCAGCAGCAACGTCACGTGCGGCATGTACGACACGCTCGGCTCGACGGACCCGCGCGACCGCAGCAAGGCCAACCTGGGCCTGCTCTACCAGGGCATGGAACTGCACGCCAAGTTCTGCCAGACCAAGTCCGGCGAGCTCGGCCGGTCTCCCAGGCCAGACGGTGAAGGACCTCGACCTGCTGCGGCAGGTGCTGGGCCGCAAGAAGGTCGACTGGCTCGGCTACTCCGGCGGCACCTGGATGGGCGCGTACTTCGCGACCTACTTCCCGAAGTCGCTCGACAAGATCGTGCTCGACTCGAACGCCGCGTTCACCGGACCGTGGCAGCCCGTCTTCGACGACTGGGGCATGGGTTTCGAGCGGCGTTTTCGCGTCGACTTCACGCCGTGGGTCGCCAAGTACGACAGCATCTACCACCTCGGCAAGACCGGGGAGGAAGTGCGGCAGACCTACGAGCGGACTCGCGCGAAGCTCGCGCAGCAGCCGGTCACCCTGCCTGAAGGCACCTACAACGCGGTCAGGCTGGACCTCCTGCTCTTCCAGGGGCAGTACAGCAAGCACTCCTTCGACTCGGTGGCGCGGAAGTTCGCCGAGCTGGCGGGTGTGGTGCCGACGGGGCTGAAGGCGCAGGCGAGCTACCCGGACGCCTCGAACGGCACCCTGTACTCGATCATCTGCAACGACACGCCGTTCCACGGTGGTCGCCGGTACCTGGAGCGCGACGCGGTCCAGGACGGCGCCAAGTGGCCGCTGATGGGCTACTACCAGATCATGGGCCCCTGCGCGTACTGGGACCGGCCGAACGTGCAGCTCAAGCACCCCAACGGAAGCGGCGTGGACTCGACGCTGATGGTGCAGTCGGTGCGCGACCCGGCGACGCCGCTGGAAGGCGCGCAGCGAGCCCACCAGAGCTTCCGGAACTCGAAGATGCTGACGGTGCAGGACGAGGGTGACCACGGCATCTACGGGCTCGACAACGCCTGTGTGAACGACGTCGTCGAGCGCTACCTCGTCGACCGCGTGAACCCGACGAGTGACTCGACCTGCCCCGGTGTGCCGCTGCCCGAACCGGGCCAGCAGCAGGCAGGCGTGCTGGAGCAGGCCCGTGAACTGGCGGTTCGCGTCGGCTGGTGACAGTTGTCACGGGCCACTGCACGACCTGGCGTAAGCCTTGAGTAGCACCACGTCGTCCCCCTTCTGGCGATGTCCCCGGCCACCGGAACTGGTGAGCTTCGGGCACACCAGAAGGGGGAACGACATGAGAACGCCCTTGGCGATCGTCACGGCAGTCGCGGCGAGCTTGATCGTCGTACCGCAGGCTTCGGCTTCGCTTGCACAGCAACAGATCAACTGGCGGAAGTGCACCGATCAGCCCGGATTCGAGCGGTTGCAGTGCGGCAGCTTCACCGCGCCGATGGACTGGAACGATCCCGGCAACGGCAAGACCATCACCATCGCGGTCAGTCGCACGGTTCCGTTGCACGGCAACGCGAAGACCACCGTCTTCACGAACCCCGGCGGACCGGGCGGCGCGGGCCGCACGTTGCCGCTGATCTACCTGAACCGGCCGAAGCTCAGCGAGAACGCCGAGATCGTCGGCATCGACGTTCGTGGTACCGGGGCCAGCGACAACGTCACGTGCGGCGGCTACCAGCACCGGCTCGCGACCGACTGGCGTGATCGGAGCAAGGCCGGTCTGGATCTGCTGTACGGAGGCATGGAACTGCAGGCGAAGTTCTGCCAGGCCAAGTCCGGCGAACTGGGCCGTTACATCACGACCGAGCAGACCGTGCGCGACCTCGACCTGCTGCGCCAGGTCATGGGGCGCGAGAAGGTCAGCTGGCTCGGGTACTCCGGTGGCAGCTGGATGGGCGCCTACTACGCCACCTACTTCCCCAAGACGCTCGACAAGGTCGTCCTCGACTCCAACACCGAGTTCACCGAGTCGTGGCAGCAGGTCTTCGACAACCTCCCGGCCGGGGTCGAACGCCGGTTCCGCGTCGACTACCTGCCGTGGGTCGCGAAGTACGACAACGTGTTCCACCTCGGCAAGACCGCGGAGGAGGTCCGGCAGGCCTACGAGCGGACTCGCGCGAAGCTCGCCGAGCAGCCCGTCACCCTGCCGGACGGCACCGTCGTGACGCCGGTCCTGCTGGACGCCCTGATCTTCGCCGGCCTGTACGACAAGGACTCCTTCGAGCCCACCACGCTCCTGTGGGCGCAGCTGGCGGGCGGACCGTCGCTGGCCAAGGCACAAGCGCCCAAGCAGTACCCGGACTACGTGATGGGCACGCAGATGTCGATCCTGTGCAACGACACTCCGTTCCACGGCGGCCGGAAGTCGTTGGAGCGCCAGGGCAACCGGAACGTCAAGCTGTACTCGCTCGTCGGCGGCTACCAGATCACCGGCCCGTGCGCGTGGTGGGACCGGCCGGACGTGCACCTCAAGCGCCCCACCGGCAAGGACGTCTCCTCCGTGCTGATGGTGCAGTCGGTGCGCGACCCCGCGACGCCTTACGAAGGCGCTCAACGGGCACACCGGAAGTTCGCGAACTCGCGGATGCTCACCGTGCAGGACGAGGGTGACCACGGCATCTACGGGTTCGGCAACGACTGCGTCGGCGGCGTCGTCGAGAGCTATCTGGTCGACGGCGTGGCGCCCGGCAAGGACCTGAGCTGTCCCGGCGTACCGCTGCCCGCTCCCGGTGAGGGCAGTGGAAACCCGCTCACCAAGGCGCGCGAACTGGCTGCTCAGCTCGGCTGGTGAACCTCCAGCACCGCCTCGGCCAACGTGGTGTACCAGGCACTTTCGGTGAACCCGGGCCCGGTTTCCTCGCCCAGGTAGAGATCGATGTGCCGGTCACCGCCGAGGCCCGGCGTGAACTCGTCGGTGATCTCCCACGACGAGGACGCGAGCTTCTGGCACACCGCGGCGTCGACGTTCGTCCCCTCCTGCGTCTGTCCACAGGAGACGAGCTTGATCCGTGACCCGGTCTTCAACCCGTCGGCAGCCGCGGAGACGAAGGGCTTCAGCGCCTTGCCGAACGAGTCGCGAGGCTCGGTGTCGAGCCAGTAGCCCTTGTCGTGGGACCAGTTGAGGTACCGGCCGGAGGAAGTCCGGCCGGTACCTTCGTCCTTGACCGCCTTCGCGAACGACTGCGGGAAGTTCCCGAGCAGGTCCTTGCCGTTCTCGCAGTCGATGACCTGGCACCCGTGCACGGGCACTGATGGTCCACTGTGGAACGACTCGACCGCCGTGTAGTAGACGGTGACCTGCCAGCCTTCGTCAGTGGCCGGAGGCGCGGAACCGGTGCCAGAGGACGAGCACCCGGCCAGAGCCAGGACCACCAGCACGAGAGCCCAGCGCACGACAACCTCCTGGACGGCCGGGAGATCCCGTGAGATCTCCCGGCCTCTCTTTCAGATCAGCCGGCCATCACCGTGGCGACGGACGCGAACGTGTAGCCCGCGCTCTTCAGCCCCTGAACGGTCTGCTGCAGGTACCCGGTTCCCAGGTACGGGTGGTAGAAGAAGCTCGCGACACCATCATCGACCACCTTGAGCTGTTGCGCCGTCTTGATCAGGTCGGCGGGCAGCCTGGCCGGGTGGTTGTTGAACGGCTCGGGCTCGACGTTGCCCACCGCTTCCGGCGCCACGACGGAGCCGTAGATGTCGCGGACCAGGTACGGGAAGTACTGGCCGTAGATCTTGCCGTAGTCCGGCGCACCGGTGCCGCACGCGCCACCGGGGCAGTACCCGCCGAAGTACAGGCCGCGGTCGTAGCGCTTGCCGAAGTTCTGCTGGATGACCTGGTAGTCCACCGCGGACGCGGCGTAGTGCGGCGGCTCGAAGATGGCCGGCTTCGCGAAACCGGCCAGCGCGAACTGGGTCGTCGCCGAGTTGATCCGGCCCTGCGCGTACGAGGCCGAGTCACCCGGCACCGGGCCGTCGTAGATCACGCTGTTGTTCGCGTCGACGTGAGCCATGTAGAACTCGAAGTCGTTGCCGCTGCGGCCGTCGTACGGGTTGATGGCCTTCATGAACTGGTGCGTGTAGCCGTGCATCAGGATCGTGCCGCCGCGCTGCGTCATGTAGCGCAAGGCGTTGAGGACCTGCGGCCGCTGCGAGAGGTTCGCCGCCTCGGGCACGCCGTTGTTGTCCGCACCGAGCGGGTTCTCGAAGCGCGGGTAGACCGCGATGGAGAACGGGATCTTCTGCGCGTACAGGTAGTCCGCGACCGCGCGCAGCTCGTTCGGGTCGGCGTCGGGGCCGACGTCCTCGATGCGCACCAGCGCCCGCTTGCGGTCGGCCATCGTCGGGTTCGAGACCTTGCTGATCAGGTCCGCGGCGGCCAGGTAGCGGTCGCCGTGGTCGACGTAGCTGAACGGGATCTCGCCGATGTAGGTCAGGTTCTTGGCCTTGGTGGCCCAGTTGATCGGCCCGGCCGCCGAGCCCGTCGCGATGGCGGGTGCCGACGCGATCGCCGGGTTGGAGATCGTGGTGACCATCAGACCGGACGGCGTGGCCAGCGGGTCGCGGCCGAGGTCGGTGTTCTCGTACCGGACCGTGGTCGCCGCACCGAAGTCGTAGCCGGCCCAGTTCCAGCCGTACGTCCCGGCGAAGTCCGGCGCGCGAGCGGTGAGCTGCCAGATGTTGTGCGCCATCCACAGCACCGGCTTCGTGGTCGCCAGCACGTCGTCGAGGAACGCCACGGGGAGCGGCTCGTCGTACGTTGATCCGATGTAGACGACGCCGGTGTAGCCCGATATCTCACCGGCGGTGTACCCGCCGACGGGGTGCATGACGTACGAGCTGCCGTGCGAGACGAGGTTGGCCGCCTCCACCGCGTACGCCTCGCCGAGCCACGCCCACTGACCGGTGTTGTCGTACAGCACCAACGTCTTCTGGCCCGTCTTCGCACCGGGTGCGCCGCCGCCGTTCGTGCCGGTCGCGGCGGCCTGCGCGGTCGAGGAGAGGCCGAGCGTGCCGAGCACCGTCGAGATCACACCGGGCTGGCTGGTGCGCTTCTGGACGCGCGTGCTCGTCGTCGACGGCGTGGCCGGCGGCTTGGGCGGCGCGGGCAGCAGGTTCTCGGTGATCTCGCCCAGGTTCAGGCCGAGCGAGAGATCCGCGGCCTGAGCGGGCGCGGGAACCATCGAGACCGCGAGGGCAACCCCGACGGCCACCTTGAAAACTCTGGCCTTCATGCCACATCCACCTCTCCCGACATGCGCAACGTCGCGCTGCCGGCGTACGGAGCGAACTCAACGGGTCGCTGCTGTTGCAGGCCCAGCAGCCAGGCCAGTGCCTGTTCGGTGCGCACGGAGGCGAGCCCGTCGCCGAACGGGTTGCCCTCGGCGGTCATCGCCTCGCGCGCGGACGGGCTGTCCAGCAACTGGACGGTGAGGTCGATGATCCGTTCGCGGTCGGTGCCGACGAGCACCGCGCAGCCCGCGTTGACGGCCTCCATCCGCTCGGTCACGTCCCGCAGCACCAGTGCCGGGACCCCGAACGACGGCGCCTCCTCCTGGATGCCGCCCGAGTCGGACAACACCAGCGTGCACTGCGCGAGCAGCCTGGCCATCTGCGCGTACGGCAACGGGTCGGTGATCGTGACGTGGCCGACTCCACCCAGCACGTCCATCACCTGTTGCCGCACAGCCGGGTTCGGGTGCGCGGGCAGCACGATCTCCACGTCCGGCCGGGCCTCGACGATGTCCGCCACGGCGTGCAGCACCCGGTCGAGCGGCTCGCCCCAGGACTCGCGGCGGTGCGTGGTGACCAGCACGAGCCGCGACTGTCCGGCGTGGACTCTGTTCTCGATCTCCTGCAGCCTCGCGTCGCCGTAGGGCGCGCGCCGGGCGGCCACGTCCAGCACCGCGTCCACGACGGTGTTGCCGATCGTCAGGACTTTGTTGCCCTGCAACGACTCCGCGGCGAGGTGCGCCGTGGCGTCCGCCGTCGGCGCCAGGTGCAACGACGCGAGCTGGCCGACCATCTTGCGGTTCCCCTCCTCGGGGAACGGCGAGGTCAGGTCGTGCGAGCGCAGGCCTGCTTCCAGGTGCACGACCGGGATCTGCTGCCAGAACGCGGCGAGCGCGCCCGCGAGCGTCGTCGTCGTGTCGCCCTGCACGAGCACCGCGGCCGGCGCGCGTTCGGTGAAGAGCCGGTCGAGCTCCTCGATCAGCTGGCTGGTGAGCTCGGCCTGGCCGCCCGTGACGCGGTTCAGCTTGAGCGTGACGTCCGCCGCGAAGCCGAACGACTCCAGGGCCTGGTCGACCATCTCGGGGTGCTGCCCTGAGTTCACCACGACGGGCCGGATGCGCCCGCCCGCGAACATCGCGGCGGCAACCGGTGCCATCTTCACTGCTTCCGGACGAGTTCCCGCCACGAGAAAGACCTCGGGCACTTCTCCCCGAGAGAACTGCCTAGGGCCGGGCACCAGGGCACTTGGTCCCATCTTCTACCTCTTTGGACTCTATCCAGGCACGTGCGGCGAACGTGCGCGCCTTCTGCGGACAGCGACTCGATCATCGCTGACAATCAATTGGTACCCGCCTCGCACAGGTACCGCCAGATCGGTGATTTAGCTTTGCGAACTTCGTGTAACGAAGCTCCATTCGTACCCGATATGGCCGGTTGACGCTCCGCTCTGCCAGCCCTTAGTCTCGCCTCGAACACCAGCTCCTGGCCTTGCTGTCTGGTATCTCGCACCGGCCCAGCGCTTCGTTACCAGGAGCCAGCAATGACCCAACTTCACATCCGCATGGTTGTGGTTGTCCCTGCAACCGCTTTTGTAGACAGGTTTGTGTCATGACTGACACGACACAATTCGCGACGTTCATGCTCGTCCTGCTCGTGTTTTGGCCCAGTTACAACCTGGTGCTCGCACTGTTCGTCTGGTGGCGCCCGAAACCGGGTGGCCCGGAAGTGCCTTCACGGCATCCGCTGCAGTACTGGATCATCATTCCCGCGTTGAACGAGGAACGCGTTGTGGCCAACACGGTGCGTTCCGCGCTCGCGTTGGACGGCGCGCGCACACCGGTCCAGGTCGTCGTCGTGGACGACGGCTCGGACGACCGCACGCCGCACGTGCTCGCCGAGATCGACGACCACCGCCTGCACGTGTTGCGGCGCAACCCGCCGGAAGCCCGGAAGGGCAAAGGTGAGGCGCTCAACCACGCCTTCCGCTACATCCGCGGCATCGCCGAGGCCGCCGGCACGGTGCACCGCACGATCATCGGCGTGATCGACGGCGACGGCCGGGGTGAGCCCGGCATGCTCTCCGAGATCACCTCGTACTTCGGGCAGCGCGACGTGGGCGCCGTGCAGTGCCGCGTGCGCATCCACAACCGCACCAACCTGCTGGCGTTCCTGCAGGACCTGGAGTTCAGCTGTGTCGTGGACGCCTCGCAGTCGTTGCGCGACGTCGTCGGCACGGTCGGGCTCGGCGGCAATGGCCAGTTCGTGCGGCTCGCCACGTTGACGGGGCTCGGCGACGCGCCGTGGTCCGCCTGCCTGGTCGAGGACCTGGAACTGGGCCTGCGCGTGCACTTGACGGGCCAGCGCATCCGGTACGCCACCCACGCGACGATCACCCAGCAGGGCCTGACCGACGTTCAGCGGTTGCTGCGTCAGCGAACCCGGTGGGGTCAGGGCAACCTGCAGTGCCTTCCTTACGTGCCGAAGCTGGTCAGGGCCAAGAACGTGGGATCCGTGGCGCTGCTGGAGTTCCTGCAGTACCTGCTGACGCCGTGGCTGGTCGCGCCGATGACGTTGCTCATCACCGCGTTGGTGGGCTTCGGCTTCTACGCTCAGCTCAGCGGCCACGACTTCGGCGGCATGGCGACGAACACGTCGACCACGGTGCTGGCACTGGGAATCTGGCTCGTCGCACTGGTGCTGCCCGGCCTGATCTGGGGCGTGGTGCACCGGCTCAGGCACGGCGACGAACCGTTGTGGCGCTGCCTCGCCGTGGGCCTCGCGTATCCGGGATTCCTGATCCTGGGCTCGATCTCGACGTTGCGCGCGCTGTACCGCCACTTCGCGGGGCGCAACGCCTGGGCGAAGACAGAACGGCTGGCGGAGAAGGAAGTTCCGGTTGTTTCGAAGCCGGTGCCGAAGATCGCCTAGAACGCGCCGGGGTGGGTGCGTCTGCGTCGGGCCGCGTAGACGCCCGCCTCGGTCCGGCGATCGAAGCCGAGCTTGTGCAGCAGTGACGACACGTAGTTCTTCACGGTCTTCTCCGCGAGGAACAACCGGTTGGCGATCTGCCGGTTCGTCATGCCCTCGGCGATGAGGTCGAGGATCCGGCGTTCCTGCGGGCTGAGCGTGGCGTACCGCGGATCCTCCTCTGGGCCGCCTCTCAGCCGTTGCAGGACGGTCGCGGTGACTCCGGCGTGCAGCAACGAGCCACCGGTCGCGAGCGTCCGGACCGCAGCCACGAGATCGTTGCCGCTGACCTCCTTCAGCATGTAGCCGGACGCGCCGGCCATGATCGCCCCGAACAACGCCTCATCGTCCGAATAGGACGTGAGCATCAGGCAGGCCGGCGGCGGTTGCAGCAGGCTCCTGATCTCCCGGCACACCGTCACCCCGTCGCCGTCGGGCAGCCGGACGTCGATGATCGCCACGTCGGGTTTGAGCCTCGGCGCCAGCGCGATGGCGGCCGTGGCGCTGTCCGCCTGCCCCACCACGTTGATGTCGTCGGCCTGCGCGAGCAGCTGCACCAGCCCGCGCCGCACGATCTCGTGGTCGTCGACCAACAGCACTGCTATCGCCATGTCGCCTCCTGCAGCACCAGCGGGGCGAACCACGTGATGCTCACGCCCGCACCGGGGATCGAGTCCACCGCACAGTCACCGTGATGGCGCCGCGCACGAGCCGCCATGTTCGCCAGTCCCCCGGCGTGATGGGGCGCGCCACCGGAATCGTCAGTCAACGGCAACCCCCGCCCGTCGTCCTTCACCGTGAGTTCCAGCCGCGTCATCGTGCGGTTCACGCTCACGGCCACCGCGACATGCCGCGCTCTCGCGTGCCGCACCACGTTCGTTAGCGCTTCTCGGAGCGTGGCCAGCAGATCTGGCCTGAGCTTGTCCGGCACCACGGTGTCGAGCGGGCCTTCGAGCGACACGTCCGGCTCGAAGCCCAGCAACCTGGCGGAGTCGTGGACGGCGTTGAGCAGCTGGCCGCGCAGGCTCGTGCTGCCCGACGGCGGTTCCTGCAGGGAGAAGATGGTGCGGCGGATCTCGCGGATCGTGTGGTCGACCTCCTCCACGAACCCGCTGATCTTCGCGTTCGTGCTGGTCAGGCCCTGCAGGCCCAGCCCGAGGCCGAAGAGTCGCTGGATGACCAGGTCGTGCAGGTCCCTGGCGATGCGGTCGCGGTCCTCCAGCACCGCCAGGCGTTCGGTGTCGCCCTGGGCCCTGGTGAACTCGAGAACGAGCGCCGCCTGCGCGGCGAAGGCCTCGGCCAGGTCCTTGTCGTCGAACTTCGGCTCGCCCCGGCGCCGGGCGAGGATCAGGACGCCGATCGTGCGGTCGCCCACGGCCAGCGGCACCACCGCGCACGGCCCCGGCACGGTCGGCACGGTGCCCTCGTCGTGGCACTCGGCCTGACCCGACTCGTAGACGCGGTAGCTGACCGAGCCTTCTCGCGGCACCTTCATGCCTTCGGCGTCGTAGGCGCCGCCGTCCGCGACCTCGATGACCAGGTCGCCGTGGTGGTCCGGCAGGGCCAGGGCGGCGAAGTGCGCGTCGGCCGTCTGCCTCGCGGTGGTGGCCACCTGGTAGAGGGCGTCTCTGCCCGTCGTGCCGGTCAGGAGGTTGGTGGTGACCTCCGTCGCGGCCCTCAGCCATGCCTCTCGCTTGCGGGTCCGCTCGTAGCGGTCGAGGTGGCCGATGGCGGAGCCCGCGGCCGTCGCGAGTGCGTTGAGGATGTCCTGGTCCTGGTCGGTGAACTCGGGTTTCCCGGACAGGAAGAGGTTGCCGAAGGTCTCGTCGTGGACCTTGATCTGGGCGCCCAGGAAGTCGGCTACGCCGATCGAGCGCGGGTCACCGGTCGTGATCTGGGGCTCGCCGTCGGTCTGGGTGAACTCCAGGAGCTCCTTGTGGTCGCTGAGCACGGCCAGCGCGCCGTACGGGGCCCCGATGAGCTCGCAGGCGGATTCGACCACGTGGTGCAACAGGTCCGGGATGGTGTCGTCTTCGGCGAAGGACAGCACAACGTCCAGCACGCGCTGCTCTGTGCTCACGTTGCCGCCCACGGCTTCACCCCTTGGGGGGAGAGAAGTGACACCGTACGAACGACTGAGGGTAACTCCCCAGAGTAGTCAAGGGGGAGACCATCACTGCAAACGGTGAGATTCGGGACTACTGAGAGTAGAGGGACGTCTCAGCACGTCCGATTGATGACCGCACGCGGGGCGCTTTCGTCTGGCAGGACCGCACGAAAGGGCCCCGCGTGCGGTCAGTGGAGGCCTACGGTGAAGCCCTCGTCCAGCACGCCGCGGTAGATGTGCGGGGCGAACGTGCGGAGGGCGTGGTCGATCGGGGCGATGAAGCCGGCCGAGTCGCCCAGCGGTAAGCGGTAGCCGTTCTGCACGCGGTGGAACTCCCACAGGGGTTCCATGGCCGGGTGCGCCGGACGGAAGCGCTGAGGGTCGCGCGGGTGCAGGTCCACGCGGGCCAGGGTGCGCCTGACCAGGGCGTCTGCCAGCTGAACAGCGCGTTCCTGGGTCCGGGAGATGGAGATGGCGCCCAGCTCCTGCCAGCCCACCGCCCACGGCATGCCCTGCGGGTCGTCGAGCCGGATGCCCTGCTGTTCGATGATCAGCTTGCGCGGCCGGGAGATCGTCTTCCACTTCACGACCGCCATCACGCCGATGCCCGTGAAGGCGATGCCGATGACGCCCGCGATGATCCCGCCGACCGGCTCCCCACCAGCGAAAGCGGAAACAGAGCCGACCAGAGCGAGGATGCCGAGGATGCCGGCGACCGAGCCGCCTGTCAGGACTTTGCGGGTGGCGCTCTTGCCGAGGTCGATGACGACGGGCGGAGGCGCTCCCCAAGCGGTCATGACGGCAGGTTACCGCTGATCAACTGGTCCGCCGCGGCGAACGGATCGAGCTCGCCGGACACCACGCGCTTGGCCAGCTGGTCCACCGGGCCGAATCGCGTTCGCACACGTTCAACTGCGATCGCCTCGATCTCGGCGCCCGCGCGGCGCAGACGGCGTTCGAAGAGCTCGCCGTGCGACGCCATCCACGACTGGTGCTCGGCGATCGCCTCGACCACGCGGTCCAGGCCTTCCATGCGCGCGGCCACGGTTTTCACCACCGGTGGGCGCCACAGCGGCCCCTCGCGGTCGCGGCGGCCCAGCGAGATCATGTACTTGAGGTCGCGGGCGGTCTGGTCCGCGCCGTCGCGGTCTGCCTTGTTGACCACGAACACGTCCGCGATCTCCAGGATTCCTGCCTTGGCGGCTTGGATGCCGTCGCCCATGCCCGGCGCGAGCAGGACCAGGGTCGTGTCGGCGAGCGCGACGATCTCCACCTCGGACTGACCGACGCCGACCGTTTCCACGAGGATCACGTCGAACCCGGCCGCGTCGAGCACGCGCAACGCCTGCGGAGTCGCCCAGGAGAGCCCGCCCAAGTGCCCACGCGTGGCCATCGAACGGATGAAGACGCCTGGATCGGTCGCGTGGTCGCCCATGCGGACGCGGTCACCGAGCAGCGCGCCGCCGGAGAACGGGCTGGACGGGTCGACGGCGACGACCGCGACGCGCTTGCCCTGCTCCCGATAAGCACGCACGAGAGCGTTGGTGGAAGTCGACTTGCCGACACCGGGGGCGCCGGTGATGCCGACGACCTGGGCGTTGCCGGTGTGCGGAGCCAGCGCCGCCGCCACTTCAGGCAGCTGCGAACTCCCCTGCTCCACCAGGGAGATCAGCCTGGCGACCGCGCGCGGTTCGCCGTCACGCGCGCGGTCGACCAGTCCTGCTACGTCAACAGCCTTGGCCACAAACGAAGACCCTAGGCCTTCGAGGGCACGCGGATGATCAGAGCGTCGCCCTGACCACCACCACCGCACAGAGCCGCGGCACCCACGCCACCGCCGCGCCGCTGCAGCTCAAGAGCGAGGTGCAGGGCGATGCGGGCGCCGGACATGCCGATCGGGTGGCCGAGCGCGATGGCGCCGCCGTTGACGTTGACCTTGTCCTCGGAGATTCCGAGCTCACGGGTCGACACGATGCCGACCGCCGCGAACGCCTCGTTGATCTCGACCAGGTCGAGGTCGGCGGGCGAGATGCCCTCCTTGGCGCACGCGGCCTTGATGGCGTTGGACGGCTGCTCGTGCAGCGAGGCGTCGGGACCCGCGACGACGCCGTGGGCGCCGATCTCCGCGATCCACTCCAGGCCCAGTTCCTCGGCCTTGGCCTTGCTCATCACGACCACGGCAGCAGCGCCGTCCGAGATCTGCGACGCGGAACCCGCGGTGATGGTGCCGTCCGCGGCGAACGCCGGGCGCAGCTTGCCGAGCGACTCGGCGGTCGTCTCGGCACGCACACCCTCGTCCGTGTCGAACAGGACCGGGTCGCCCTTGCGCTGCGGGATCGCGACCGGCGCGATCTCCTGCGCGAAGACGCCGTTCCCGATGGCCTTGGCGGCGAGCTGGTGCGAACGCGCGGAGAACGCGTCCTGCTCCTCGCGCGTGACGCCGTAGCGGCCGTTGTACTTCTCCGTCGACGAGCCCATCGCGACCTGGTCGAACGCGCAGAACAGGCCGTCGTGCGCCATGTGGTCCTGCAGCGTCACGTCGCCGTACTTGAACCCGGCGCGCGACTTCGGCAGCAGGTGCGGCGCCTGGGTCATCGACTCCTGGCCACCGGCCACGACGACGTCGAACTCACCGGCGCGGATCAGCTGGTCCGCCAACGCGATGGCGTCGATGCCGGAGAGGCACACCTTGTTGATGGTCAGCGCGGGCACGCTCATCGGGATGCCGGCGGCCACCGCGGCCTGGCGGGCCGGAATCTGGCCCGCGCCGGCGGTGAGCACCTGGCCCATGATCACGTACTGCACCTGCTCGGGAGCCACGCCCGCGCGTTCCAGTGCCGCCTTGATCGCGACGCCGCCGAGCTGGGCGCCGGAGAAATCCTTGAGCGATCCGAGCAGTCGCCCCATCGGGGTGCGCGCCCCGGCGACGATCACGGAACCGGACACAGCTGCCTCCATGGAAGAGCGAACGGTCGTTAACTAGGCACCATACCTGTGGCTACTGGGCGGTAATCGTGTGAGACCCCGCACAGGAGCACCTGCACCGATCGAGTAGATACCCTCCCCGCTATGAACGCAGAACTCGCTCGATTCGTGACCGCGATCGACCATGTGGGCATCGCGGTGCCCGACCTCGACGTGGCCATCGCGTTCTACCGCGACAACTTCGGCCTCGAGGTCGCGCACGAAGAGGTCAACGAGGAGCAGGGCGTGCGCGAGGCGATGCTGCACGCGCCCGGCGACCACGACGGCACCGCGATCCAGCTGCTCGCGCCGCTCAACGAGGACTCGACGATCGCCAAGTTCATCGGCCGCTCGGGTCCCGGCCTGCAGCAGCTCGCCTACCGGGTGTCCGATGTGGACGTTGCGGCGGACGTGCTGCGGGAGAAGGGCCTGCGCCTGCTCTACGACAAGGCGCGCCGCGGCACGTCGAACAGCCGCGTCAACTTCGTGCACCCCAAGGACGCGGGCGGCGTGCTCATTGAGCTGGTCGAACCCGCGGCATCAGCGCACTAGCCACGAACGACAGCTCGCGGTCGATCGGATCGTCCTCGTCGCTGTGCCGTGCCACCGAGTGCCGGTAGCTCACGGCCAGCGCGAGGAGTGCCGCGGCCGCCTCGACGTCCTTGATCGCCACCGCTGCCCCACCGGCGGCGAGGATGACCTGTTTGATCTGCGCCGCCACGTTCTCGTAACGCGCCTGCATGGCATCGCGGACAGCCGAATGCGTATCCGCTTCACGCCACAGCAGGTGCGACAGCAGCGGTGAGGCGTTCAAGCGCGCGTCAAGGGCCGCGACCAGCCTTCTGAGCGATTCGGCGATGTCTCCCACCACTACGACCCGGCGGTGGTCGACCGTGCTGTCCGGCAGTCGGGCGACGAGCGCCGCCAGCAGGTCGCGCTTGCGGTTGAAGTAGTAGTGCACCAGGCCTTTGGGCACGCCGGCGCGTTCGGCGATGCGCGAGGTCGGGGTGGCGTCGAAGCCGGAGTCGGCGAACAGCTCCTCGGCCGCGGCAAGGATGCGCTCCTTGGCCGAGTCCTCCACGCGTTCCTCCACGGGTGTGTGGGCCCGGGAAGCTCCTGGGCCCACAGGTTTCCTCGACTGATCAGTGCGGTTGCGCCGCGGCCGAGTGTGCGGCATTCGCGGCGGGCATCGCCAGTGCCCCCGCGGCAACGGTGAGGACGCCACCGATCCAGGACGCCCACGAGGCGCCCGTCATGTCGGTGTAGCTCATCACCCACGGCGAGATGAACAGCAGTGCTCCGAGCACCATCTGCACGTACTCCCCGTAGATCATCGCGGGCATGGCGAGGTCGACGAGTCCGTCGATCGCGATGAGCGCGCCGAGCACGATCATCGTCCACATGGCCGCGTTCGAGGTGTCCACTGCGAGCGGAGACAGCAGCACCAGCACGCCGATCGCCACCTCGGCCCAGTCCTGCCACCTGGTCCACGCCTTGGTCATCTCCACCACCTCCTCCTTCTCGGAACACCCTCGATGCTCCTCCTTGGTTGGCCGCCCGGTCAACTCTTCTGAGTGGAATCCCTCACAAGCGCGATTCTGAATCGGTTACTCCTGAGTAACCTCCGGCAACCTGCGACTATCCCTTTACTCGGGAAGGAATGCCGCCGTGCAGAAGATCCTTGACGCGATCCTGGCTGATGAGCTGGACGCGATCGGTTCCTTGGACGTTCCGGAGAGCTATCGGGGCGTGACCGTGCACGCGGACGAGGCCGACATGTTCTCGGGCCTCGAGACGCGGGACAAGGACCCGCGCAAGTCGCTGCACGTCGACGAGGTCGCCACGCCGGAGCTCGGTCCGGGTGAGGCGCTCGTGGCCGTCATGGCCTCCGCGATCAACTACAACACCGTCTGGACCTCGATCTTCGAGCCGGTGTCCACGTTCGGCTTCCTGCGCAAGCTGGGTGGCCGCCACGACCTGCCGTACCACGTCGTCGGGTCCGACCTGGCCGGCGTCGTCGTGCGCACCGGTCCCGGCGTCACCGCGTGGAAGCCGGGCGACCGCGTCGTGGCGCACTGTCTGGACGTGCCGCTGGAGGCGCCGGACGGGCACAACGACACGATGCTCGACCCGCAGCAGCGGATCTGGGGCTTCGAGACGAACTTCGGTGGCCTCGCGGACCTCGCGCTGGTGAAGTCGAACCAGCTCATGCCCATGCCGAAGCACCTCACGTGGGAAGAGGCCGCGTCGCCGGGCCTGGTGAACTCCACCGCGTACCGGCAGCTCGTGTCGACCAACGGCGCGAACATGAAGCAGGGCGACACGGTCCTGATCTGGGGCGCGTCCGGTGGTCTGGGTTCGTACGCCACGCAGTTCGCGTTGAACGGTGGCGCCACGCCGGTTTGCGTCGTCTCCTCGCCGGAGAAGGCGGAGATCGTCCGTTCGATGGGCGCCGAACTGATCATCGATCGTTCCGCCGAGGGCTACAAGTTCTGGAAGAACGAGCACGAGCAGGACCCGCGCGAGTGGAAGCGGTTCGGCGCGAAGATCCGCGAGCTGACGGGCGGCGAGGACCCGGACATCGTGTTCGAGCACCCCGGCCGCGAGACGTTCGGCGCTTCGGTGTTCGTGGCGCGCAAGGGCGGCAAGATCGTGACGTGCGCGTCGACCTCCGGGTACATGCACCAGTACGACAACCGCTACCTCTGGATGAACCTCAAGCACATCCTCTCCTCCCACTTCGCGAACTACCGCGAGGCGTGGGAGGCGAACCGGTTGATCGCCAAGGGAAAGATCCACCCGACTCTGTCCAAGGTGTACTCAATGGACGAAACGGGCCAGGCCGCGCACGACGTCCACCGCAACGCGCACCAGGGCAAGGTCGGCGTGCTGTGCCTTGCGCCGGAAGAGGGTCTGGGTGTTCTCGATCACGAGATGCGCGCGAAGCACCTCACGGCCATCAACCGATTCCGGGGTGTGTGACCTTCTGGGGTTACCCGAACGGGTAGCGTGAGGGGTATGGGCCCCCTCGCCGACGACCGTGACCTCGTCCCTCTGGGATCCGGCTTCGACATCGTCAAGCGCGGCTACGACCGCGCCCAGGTCGAGGATCATCTCGAACGCCTCGACTCGGACCTGCGGCTGCTGGCCGCGGACCGCGATGCCGCCGTGTCCCAGACGTCCGACCTGGCGCGCCAGCTGGAAGCCGCACGCTCGGAGATCACCGAGATGCGCAACCAGGTGGAGCGCCTGTCACTGCCGCCGACGACGCTGGAGGGGCTCTCCGAGCGCCTCCAGCGCATGCTGCGGCTGGCCCAGGACGAGGCCAACGAGATCAAAGCCCGTGCCGAAGCAGAAGGCGGGCACATCCGCGCCAAGGCGGAAGCCGACGCGGGTGTGCTCCGCCAGCGCTACGAGAAGCTGATCCTCGAGCTGGACGAGCGCCGTGCCGCCATGGAGGCCGAGCACAAGGGCGTGCTGGAGAAGGCGCGCGCCGAGGCCGAGAAGATCGTCTCGGAGGCCGAGTCCGCGGCCCGCAAGATCGCCGACGAGTCCGAGGCGCGCCGCGTGACCGTCGAGGAGGACTTCGAGATCGCGATGGCCGCCCGCCGCTCCGAGGCGATGGCCACGCTCGCCCAGCAGGAAGCGACCTCAAAGGCCGAGGCCGACCGCCGCGTCCGCGAAGCCGCCGAGGAAGCCGCTCGCGTTCGCGCCGCAATCGCCGCCGAGCAGACGTCGTCGAAGGCCGAGGCCGAGCGCCGCGTCCGCGAGGCGACCGAAGAGGCCAACCGCCGCCGCCACGACTCGATCACCGAGGCCACCGCGCGCATCCAGGAAGCCACGGAGGAGTCGAACCGCCGAGTCCGCGAGGCCACCGAGGAAGCCAACCGCCGCACCACCGCCGCCACCCAGCGCGTCGACCAGCTCCGCAACCTCCGCAACCGCCTCTCGCACCAGCTCCACGGCGTGCGGACGGCGCTGCAGGACGTCGTGCCGCTGCTCGACCCGGTGGAGGAGGAGAAGGAGCCCGCGGCGGCTCCGGCAGAGAGCTCCGCACCGGTACCCGCACAGCCCGCACCTGCTCCGCAGCCCGCGCCTCCCGCTGCCCCGCCTCAGGCGGCTCCGGCACAGCCCACCGCTGGGCAGGCCGCACCGGCCAAGCCCGCTGAGGCGCCGCAGACCGACGGCCCCACTGCCAAGATCACTCGCCCGCAACCCGCGAAGAAGTGATCTCGTAGATCGCCGGCATCGGCATCACGCGGATGAACTCCATGTCCGCGTGATGCCCTGTCGCCATCAACGCGCGCGACACGAACATCCCGTGCGACCCCACCAGCACGGTCGCATCCGGGTACTCCTCAGCCATGCGCGCCAGCGCCTTGCTCGCCCGCGCGGTCAGCTCGTCAAGGCTCTCGCCGTCCCCGTGCGCCGAGCCGGGATTCGCCCAGCTGTGCTCGTACTGCGCCACGTAGTCGGCGCTCGGCACCAGCCCTGACCTCCACTCCCGCAACTCCGGCCAGGTGATCACCTGGAGCCCCAGCGCCTGCGCGGTCGGCGCGACCGTCTGCACCGCGCGCAACTGCGGACTCGACAACACCGCGACAGGCGCGAACGAAACCAGGCGTGGCACCAACTCGGATGCCGCCACCAGCCCGTCCGCCCGCAGCGGCCGTTCATCGGAGTCGGGCACTCCGAACTGCGGCCGCACGGACTGTGCATGGCGCACGAATACGATTCGAGTCGGCATACCACTCATCATGGGGGAAATGATGTTCGTGAGGTCATTGGCCGACGGCGCTGAGCTGCGCCCGTTGGAACCGTGGCAGGCAGAGGAGTTCTTCGCGCACATCGAGCGCGGCCGCGAGTTCATCGCGCAGCACATCGCGTTCGCGGACAAGGCGAAAGACCTGGAGAGCGCACGCGCCCTGCTGCAGCAGTACGCCGACAACACGGCCAGGGACACCGCGCGCATCTACGGAATCTGGCTCGACGAGAAGCTGGTCGGCGGTGTGCTGTTCCGGGCGATGGACATTCCGCAGGGCCTGGCGGAGGTCGGGTGCTGGCTCGAACCGACCGCGACGGGCAGAGGACTGATCACGAGGGCGTCGAAGATCCTCATCGACTGGGCGATTCGCGAGCGCGGGGTGTATCGGGTTGAGTGGCGGGTGTCGTCGGCGAACGCGCCCAGCATCGCGGTCGCGCGGCGGCTCGGCATGGTCAAGGACGGAGTGCTGCGCAAGTACTTCGAGTACCGCGGGGTCCGGCAGGACCTCGAGGTGTGGTCGGTGCTGGCGCCGGAGTGGGAGAGCTGATGGAACTGGTGCTGCTGCACGCCTTTCCGCTCGACGCGCGGATGTGGGACGTGCCGGGCGCGCTGACGCCGAACCTCAACGGGCACGGCGAACCGGACCTCGACACGCTCGCGCAGCAAGTCCTCGACCAAGTGGGCGACGAGGTGGTGCTCGGCGGGTGCTCGATGGGCGGCTACGTCGCGATGGCCGTGCTCAGGCGCGCGCCGGAACGCGTGCAGGGCCTGGTCCTCGTGGACACCAAGCACACGGCGGACACTCCGGAAGCGGCGCTGAACCGGCTGACGATGGCCGAGCGGGTCGAACGGGAAGGCGTCGGCGAGTGGCTCGTGGACGCCATGCTGCCGAACCTGCTCAGCCCGAACGCCTCACCGCGAGCGCGCGAGCTGACCAGGACCATGATCCTCGAACAACGCCCGGAGGACGTGGCGTGGTGGCAGCGCGCGATGGCGAAGCGTCCCGATTCCGCTGACGTGCTCGGCAAAGCGGACGTCCCGGCGCTCGTGCTCGCGGGCGAGCTCGACCCGCTCATGCCGCCGGAGATCACCAGGCAGCTGGCGGATGTGTTGCCGCGCAGCACTTACGTCGAGATGCCCGGCGTCGCCCACCTGCCACCGGTCGAGCAGCCGGAGCAGTTCCGACACGAACTGGAGCGCTGGCTCACCAGCGCCGTGCGGTAGGGCCGCGGCGACCACGGGAGTCCCAGCAACCCTGGTGCCAGTGACGACGTTCCTCGACCGAGCCGGTCTCCTGCGCCGGCCAGGCGACGACGTGCGGCGTGCCGGGGTGGATCTCGTGGTCGCAGCCGGGGCAGCGGTAGGTCTTCTGCGCCTGCGCACCCGAGATGGCCCGCACCAGCCACTCACCGTCCGGCCCCGACTCCGCGCGCGCCCAGCCGACGCCGCCACCGAGGGGCCGTGGGTCTTCGTTCTTGGGCGCGTTACGACGAGGCACGACAACACGGTAACCGCTCCTAGAATGAGCCCGTGCCGACCTACGAGTTCCGCTGCCGAACCTGCGACGACACCTTCGAGCTGCAGCGCCCGATGAGCGAGTCGTCCGCTCCCGCCCACTGCCCCGACGGCCACCCCGACACGGTGAAGCTGCTGTCGATGGCCGGAATCAGCGGGACCCAGCAGCAACAGCAGGGCGGCTGCTGCGGTGGCGGCTGCTGCGGATCTTGAGCAGGTAGAGCAGGCTCGCCACGAGCAACGCGGCGGCCAGCGGCACGTGCAGCGCCGCGAGGTGCAACAGCCCGAGGAACACCTGAGCGGTCATCAGCGCCAGGAAACCGAGCGCGTACCAAACGGCCTGCGCACGCCGCGTGAGCAGAGCGACGACGACGTGCGCCACCGTCACGACCCACAACGTGTACGAGCCCGCACTGTGGAAAACGTGGCCGTCCGGGAGCGTCATCCTCAGCCCAGCCGTGATCGACTGCACGAAGATCAACGCGGTCTGCAGGGCGACGGTCGTAGCCAGAAGTCTCATGACCATCTGACGAGACAGCCGCCCGGAACGTGACCGGTCAGGACGTCTCGCGGTCGATCATCACTTCGGCGACCTTGCGGCCCTGGTCGCACACGGTCCCGAACTTGCCGGACGAGTCGATGATGATGATTCCGAGCCCACCACCGGCATACGGCACCACGAGCACACACGAAGGCTCGACGTCCTGCTCGCCGGTGCGGTCGAGGTACGTGACCTTGTGCCCCTTCACGTCCCAGTCGCCGGTGGTCCGCTCGATCGTGATCTGCCGTCCCTCCCGGAACCGCAGCGACACCCCGACCTCAACGTTGTCGATCTTCGTCGTCCACCGGCACGACTGGTCGAACGTCGAGTCGTAGTTGATCTGCGTGGGCGGCGTCTCGGCCTTGGCTCCGGGATACGGCAGGTCCGTCCACTTGAGCTTCGCGCAGACCCCTTGCACCTCGCCGTCGATCGGCGCGCTCGACGGGTCCTCCGACGAACTCGGGTCGGTGGAACCCTCCTGGTCGAACGGCGACCCCGCATCGAGCGGCGCCTGCGCGACAGGACTGCCCCCGACGGTCGTCCGGGCACAGCCGGAAACGAGCACGAGGACAGCCAACAGGAGCACCATTCGCCGCATGGCCACCACCATGCCAGACGACACATGGTGCTCCTGTTAGCGGCTCACGAGTAGTCGCGGAATCCCTTGCCGGTTTTCCGCCCAAGACGCCCAGCCGTGACCAGGTGCTCCAACAACGGCGCCGGCGCGAACCCGGGCTCCCGGAACTCGTTGTAGAGCGTCCGCTGAATCGCCAGCGACACGTCCAGCCCCACCACGTCCAGCAGCGCGAACGGCCCCATCGGCAGCCCACAACCGACCTTCATCGCGTTGTCGATGTCGTCGGCCTCCGCGTAATGGGCCTCCAGCATCTTCACCGCGTCGTTGAGGTACGGGAAGAGCAGCGCGTTGACGATGAACCCGGCCACGTCACCGCAGTGCACCGGATGCTTGCCCAGATCCAGACAGATCTTCCGCGCCGTCGCCACCACGTCCGCCCGCGTGGAGATCGTCTCGACGACCTCGACCAGCTTCATGATCTGCGCGGGGTTGAAGAAGTGCAGGCCGACAACATCCTCAGGCCTGCTCGTGGCCGCCGCGATCTCGATAACGGGCAACGACGAAGTGGTGGTCGCGAGCACCGCCCCGGGCTTGCAAGCCTCGTCGAGCGCCGCGAACACCTCCTTCTTGATCCCGATCTCCTCGGCAACCGCCTCGACCACCAGATCGCAGTCCGCCAACTCCACGAACTCGACGGCAGGCGCGATCCGCGCCAGCGTGGCGTCGCGGTCGGCCTCCGCCAGCTTGCCCTTGGACACCGCGCGGTCCAACGACTTCCGCACCAGACCGATCGCCGTCTCGGCCTTGTCCAGGCTGCGAGCACGCAACACGACGTCGTACCCGCGCTTCGCGAACACCTCCGCGATGCCCGTAGCCATCGTGCCCGTGCCGATGACACCGACCCGTTGGATCTCACGGGTCTGGGTGGTGGCGTCCACTTCGGACGGTGTCTGCGCGTCCTTGACGATGACCGGCGAGTCCGGCCCGTCGTAGGTGTAGAAGCCGCGCCCGGTCTTCCTGCCGAGCAGCCCAGCCGTGATCATCTGCTTGAGCAGCGGCGCCGGGGCGTGCAACCGGTTGCGCGACTGGTGGTACATCGTGTCGAGGATTTCGTACGCGGTGTCGAGACCGATGAGGTCCAGCAACGCCAACGGACCCATGGGGTAACCACAGCCGTAACGCATGGCGGCGTCCAGGTCCTCACGCGTCGCGTACTTGGACTCCAGCATCTTCACCGCGTGGTTGAGATACGGGAACAGCAACGCGTTCGCGATGAACCCAGCCCGATCCCCGATCACGACCGGCGACTTGCCCAGCCGCTCGGTGAACGCCACCACGTCCGTGATCACGTCCGGCTCCGTGACGACCGTGCGCACCACCTCAACCAGCTTCAACACCTGCGTGGGGTTGAAGAAGTGCAACCCGACGACCTTCCCGGGCCGCCTGGTCACCACCCCGATCTCAGTGATCGACAGCGACGAGGTGTTCGACGCGATGATCGCCTCAGGCTTCAGCACCTCATCAAGCGCCTTGAAGATCCGAGTCTTGAGCTCGACGCTCTCCGGCACCGCTTCGATGACCAGATCGCAGTCCGAGAGGCTGCTCAACTCAAGCGACGTGGAAACGCGCCCCTGAAGGGCGCTCTTCTCGTCCTCAGTGAGCTTCTCGCGCTTAACGGCCCGCAACGTCGAGTGCTCGAGGTGCCCAAGCCCCCGCTCAACGCCGGCCGCGTCGACCTCCACCACCTTCACCGAAAGCCCGGTGCGCGCGAGTACCTCCACGATCCCCGCGCCCATGGTTCCGAAGCCGACGACACCGACGGTGTTGATTTCGCGCGCCACTGCAGACCTCCCTGCGAGGTGAATCGTGGGCTACCAAGGAGTAACTTGCGGGCGACTATGCCACTCCCAGCACGCCCCGGCGCCGTGAGCTTCGCCATCAGGATCGAAACAGTTATCGGTCTAGCAAACGCCTAGAACCAGCATCGCACCAGCTCAACCCAGGTGGAGGAACCAGGAGTTGAGCCATCCGGGGCCCCGCAAAGGAGAAGACGGCGAGAGCGCGGCAGGGAACTCGCCCACCAACGGCGCCCAAGCAGGGAGAGCCGTAGCAGGAGGGCGCTCTCGGTAAACAACCGTGCCCGGTCTGGCTGGTCCACGAGGCGCCCCTGGAATCAACCGGCTAGTCGTCAAACCCCCTCTCCGCCAACTCCTCGATACGACGAACCGCCTCCCCGGCATCCTTCCCAGTAGCCACCACAGTGATCGACTTCCCCCCGGGCGCACTGAGCCCCATCAACGCCAGCACACTCGCCGCGGAAGCCTCCTCGTCCCCGTACCGAACAACAACATCGGCATCCAGCTCCGCAACAGTCCGAGCCAACAAAGCCGCCGGCCGAGCATGCAGCCCGACCTCGTTGGTCAACAACACCTCCGCAGACACGGCCTCCTGCACCAAATGCAGGTTGGGGCGAGACGGGGTGGCAACCGGCGTGTCACCGGACGCCCCCTCAGCAGCAGCAGCGACATCGGCCTGAGACGCCCCGCCCTGAGCCGCAACGGCCGCGGCAACGGCACCTTCGACCAGTGGCGCATCCACAACCGTGTACCGAGACGGATCATCCGCAGACTCCACCGCCATCTCGGCAGTCATCTTCGCGCTGCCCAAGTCGTAGAGCACCACAACGCCAGCGCCAGAATCCGCATCAGCCAGGGCTTCGACCACCGACCCGTAGTCAGTCCCGAGCCCGCCCTCCTCCGTCCCCCCAACAGGCAGCACAGAAACGTCCGGCGCCATCTGCCCGGACAGCTCGGCAACCCCGTTCGCCAGCATGTCGCTGTGCGAAACGATCACCAGCCCGACCCGCCCGCTCATGCCTTGGCCGCCGCATCAGCGAACGCCCGCAACAACAGCGCGGTGGAGCGAGCCCCAGGATCCAGATGCCCGGCACTCCGCTCCCCCAGATAGGACGCCCGCCCCTTCCGCGCCACCATCGGCACCGTCGACTCGGCCCCTTCAGCAGCCGCATCAGCCGCAGCGGACAACACAGCAGCCACCGACCCGTCCACCGAAGCAGCAGCGGCCACAGCAGGCGTCAACGCATCGACCATCGTCTTGTCCCCGACCACGGCCTTGCCCCGCGCCACCACCCCGTCGAGCGCGGCCTGCAGGGCACGGGCAACCGCCTCGCAGTCGAGCTCCTCAAGATCCCCGACCGCGGCCGACGCTCGCAGGAAAGCCGTGCCGTACAACGGCCCAGCCGCCCCACCCACCGTGGAGATCAACGTGGTGGCCACCAGCTTCAGCACCTTGCCGGGAGAGGCCGGCTCGTCGCTGTCCAGACGGGCCAGGACCGCGGTGAAGCCGCGCCGCATGTTCTCGCCGTGGTCCCCGTCGCCGATCGCCTGATCCAGGCGCACGAGCTCGTCGCGGTGCTCCTGGACGACGAGAGCGGCTGCGCGCAACGCGGTCACCACGTCGGATGCCGTGCACCCCACCTCAGACCCCCCACCGCAGCGCGGGGGTGTGCACCGGCGCGTCCCACAGCGACACCATCTCGTCGTCCAGCTTCAGCAACGAGAGACTCATGCCCTGCATCTCCAGGCTGGTGATGTACGGCCCGACGAGCCTGCGTTCCACCGTGATCCCCCGATCAGCCAGCAACTGCTCCGCGATCCCGTGCGCCAAGTACAGCTCGATCAACGGAGTCCCGCCCATCGAGTTCGTGAACAGCAGCACCCGATCCCCGGCCGCGAACGGCAGGTCCTCCAGGATCGGGTCGAGCAGCGCCGACACCATCTCGGACGCCGACCCGACCGGCCTGCGCGCGCGGCCGGGCTCGCCGTGGATGCCGATGCCGATCTCGATCTCGTCGTCGGCCAGCTCGAACGACGGCGTGCCCACGTGCGGCACCGTGCACGCGGTCAACGCGAGACCCATCGACCGCACCGACGCGATCACCCGCTCGGACAGGGCGACACAGGCGTCCAGCGAGTCTCCGCGTTCGGCCGCCGCGCCCACGATCTTCTCCAGCAGGACCGTGCCGCCGACCCCGCGGCGCCCGGCGGTGTACAGCGAGTCCTGCACGGCCACGTCGTCGTCGATCACCACCGAGCGCACCTCGGACTCGGCCAGCTCGCCGGCCATCTCGAAGTTCATGACGTCGCCGGTGTAGTTCTTCACGATCAGCAACGCGCCGGCGCCACCATCGCAGAGCGACACCGCCGAAGCGACCTGGTCCGGCGTCGGCGAGGTGAAGACCGCGCCGGGACAGGCCGCGTCGAGCATCCCCCGCCCGACGAACCCGCCGTGCAGCGGTTCGTGCCCGGACCCGCCGCCGGAGATGATCGCGACCTTGCCCTGCACCGGGGCGTCCTTGCGCACCACGACAGCGGGGTCGTGGTGCACGGACAGCAGATCGGGATGGGCGGCCTGCATGCCCCGCAGCGCGTCCTGAACCACGGTTTCCGGATCATTGATGATCTTCTTCATCGAAGAGCCCTCCCGATCGGCGGTGACCGTGTTCCTTCTTACTCCGGGGGTCTGACACTCGGAACGGGCAAAGGACCCCGGTACCGTTAGCCTGCCCTAAGAAATGCAGGTCAACATCACTGCAAGTAGCGGAGGAACAACGTCGTGTCGAAGAGAGCAGCTCTGCTCGTCGCAGTCGCCCTGACCCTGACGGCGTGCTCGAGCGCGCCGGACAAGCCCACCGTCGCCCAGGGCGGCGAGGACTTCGGCAAGGCGTACGAACTGAGCAACGGCTTCGGCACCAAGGAGAAGCCGGGCGTGTTCCCCCGCACCATCAAGCACGCGATGGGCGAGACCAAGCTGGAGAAGAAGCCCGAACGGGTGATCGTGCTCGACACCGGCGAGCTCGACAACGTCGTCGCCCTCGGCATCAAGCCCGTCGGCATCGCCTACACCGACGGCTCGCCGACCATGCCGTCCTACATCGGCGACAAGGGCGGCAAGCCGGAGAACGTCGGCACGACCAACAACCTGAACCTCGAAGCGATCACCAAGCTCAACCCGGACCTGATCCTCGGCAGCCAGCTGCGCGCCGAGTCGCTCTACCCGAAGCTGTCCGCGATCGCCCCGACCGTCTTCTCCGTGCGCCCCGGCTACGTGTGGAAGGAGAACTTCCTCCTCAACGCCGCCGCGCTCGACCGTCAGGCCGACGCCGCGAAGATGCTCGAGGACTACACCAACAAGGCCACCGAGACCGGCAACGCCATCGAGAAGAAGCTCGGCGTGCGCCCGACCGTCACGGCTCTGCGCTTCATGCCGGGCAAGATCCGGCTGTACGCCAAGAAGTCCTTCATCGGCACGATCCTGATCGACGCCAAGATCGGCCAGCCGACCCCGTCCCAGGTGGACGACCTGGCCGCCGAGGTCAGCGCGGAGCAGATCGGCAAGGCCGACGGCGACTTCATCGTCTACTCCACCTACGGCGACCCGGCCAAGACCGCGCAGGCAGGCGTCCTCGGCGGCCCGCTGTGGAGCGGCCTGAACGCCGTGAAGGCGGGCAAGGCCAAGCCGGTGCTCGACGAGACCTACTTCCTCGGCCTCGGCGTGCTCGCCGCGAACGTCGTCCTCGACGACCTCAAGACCCAGCTCGGCGCCTGACCCCAGCCGCGCGGGTGCTCGTTCAGCGACCGAAGAGCATCCGCGCGAGCCGCAGCGCCCGCTTGCCCGCCAGCGACGACCGGTCGAACGTCGCCATCTCGACGAGCGCCTTCGACCGCCGCTTCGTCACCGCCCTGGAGAACGTGAACTCACGCAGCCCGTCGTCGCCGTGGATGCGCCCGAACCCGGAGTCGCCCACACCGCCGAACGGAATCCCGGGAATCGCCGCGCTGGCCAGCACCGCGTTGATCGACACCATGCCGACCCGCAGCTCCCGCGCCAGCTCCTCGCCCCGCGCCTTCGAGAACACGGCGGCACCCAGCCCGTACTTCGACTGGTTCGCCAGCCGCACACCTTCCAGCGCGTTCGGCACGCGGTTGATCACCACGGTCGGCCCGAAGGTCTCCTCGGTGATCGCGAGCGAGTCCTCCGGCACGTCCGTCAGCACGACCGGCTCGACGTACGGCGGCCTGATCGACTCCGGCCCACCGACGAGCGCCTTGGCGCCGCGGTCCAGCGCGTCCTGCACGTGCTCGCGGATGACCTCCACCTGCGACGGCATCGTGATCGGCCCGAGGTCCGCGGTCGGCTCGCCGCCCGGCTTGAGCTTGCGCACCCGCTTCACCGCGAGCTCGATGAACCTGTCGGCCACGTCCTCGGCCACGTACACGCGCTCAACGCCCACGCACGTCTGACCGGCGTTCGACACCGCGCCCCACACAGCGGCCTCGGCGGCGGCCACCAGGTCGGCGTCGGAGTCGACGATCAGCGCGTCCTTGCCACCGCATTCGACCAGCACCGGCGTGAGCGTCGCGGCACACGCGGCCATGACCTTCTTGCCGGTCCGCGTGGAGCCCGTGAAGGCGATCTTGTCGACACCGGAACTGCACAACGCGGAGCCTGTCTCACCCAGGCCCGTGACGACCTGCAACACCGGGTACTCCGGCACGGCCTCGGAGAACGTCGACGCGAGGAACGTGCCCACGCCGGGCGTGAACTCGGAGGGCTTGAACACCACGGCGTTGCCGGCGGCCAGCGCGTAGGAGATCGAACCCATCGGCGTGTGCGCGGGGTAGTTCCACGGCCCGATGACACCGACGACGCCCAACGGCAGGTACTCGACCGTCGCGCTGTGGTTGAACATCAGCATGCCCTGGAAGACCTTGCGCCTGCCCAGCACCCGGCCCGCGTGACGCGCCGCCCAGTGCAGGTGGTCCAGCACCAGGGCGATCTCGACGCGGGAGTCGTCGGCGGGCTTGCCGGTCTCCGCGCTGATCAACGCGACGAACTCGTCGGCACGTTTCGACAGCACCCTGCGCCACGCGTCGAGCTTGGTCTTGCGCCCCTCGAAACCGAGGCCGGCCCACCACGCGGAGGCCTCGCGCGCCGAGGACACCGCGTCCTCGACCTCGGCCGCCGTGTGGATCGGGTGATGCGCGACGACCTCGCCTGTGCGCGGGTCCAGTGAAGCGAACCGCCGCTGCTCGCCATCGGCTGACAGCACGCTGTCCGAAGCGGTCTGCGTCATTGGGGCCCTCCCGGGTACTCGCCAGTAACCTCGACACTAACCCGTACTTGAAGAACTTTCAGCCCCCGCCTGGCCCCGTCAGGCGCTGGGCAGGCCGGGGAGCACCGCCTTGGCGAACGCCTGCGCCGCCTGGCAGCGGTCCATCGCCTTGTCCTTCGTCGCGCCCACCTGGAACTCCGCGATCTCGCCGGCATCGCTCGAGTCCTTGGTGCGGACGACGATCAGCTCACAGGTCGGGAACGGCCCGTCCTTGAGCACCTGGTAGCCCTTCACGCCACCGAGGTCGACCTCGGCGGAGTCCCGGTCGAACTTGCCGTCCTTCGGGATGCGCGCCGTCTTGAACTCGAGCTGCATCGACGCGCCCTGCCCGGACCACGAGCACTGGTGCAGGCCGAACGCCAGGGAACGCGGCGAGGCACCGACCACCGGCGCCTGCGTCGCCCTGTCCACGATCGTGCACGGGTCGACCTCGACCGGCGAACCCTTGAGCGGGGTGTACTTCTGCGGGTTGCCCCTGGCCTTGCGGATGGCACCCTCGAGCACCTTGCGCCCAGGCTCGCACACGTCGGCCACCGCCTCGTTGCCGCTGCCGGTGTTCGCCTGGATCCGCAGAGCCTGACCGGGGTTCTCCTGCGTGACGGCGGTGACGAAGCACGACGTGGTCAGCTTCTGCTCGCTGCTCTTGAGACCGGCGAGCTGCTTGTTCGCGTTCTTCAGATCCGTGGACGTCAACGTGTAGCCGACGTCCAAGCTGATGTTGAGCGTCTTGCCGGCCTTGTCCTTCATGTAGTTCGAGCAGCGCGTGTAGTTGCCGCTCGTGTACTTCGACGGCGTGCCGACCGTCTGCAGCACGTCCTTGTCGATCAACGCGCACGGGTTGACCAGCCGCAACCGTTCCGCCGCGAACGCCGGGTCGACCGGCTTGTTCGGCTGCGCGGACGCGGACGGCTTGGTCGACGGGTCGGTCGAGCTCGCGTCGGCTCCCGCCTGCACGGTGCGGCGCGGCGAGTGGGTCTTGGCGAGACCGGGACCGGTCGCGCAGCCGGCCATCAGCAGAGCGGCGGCGGCGACCACGGCCGTGGCACGAAAACGGAGCACGACGTGCACGGTAGCGACCTTCACAGGCGTTCGTGGGCGGTACCCCGACTTCCCCCGTGGCACATGTCACCCAGCGCTACGGGAACGATTCAGAAGATCAACGCGATGTACTTGGTGAAGACCCCTAGAGAAGGAGAGACGTGGTTAACCGAATTCGCCGCGCATTCAACTGGCTCGACGCGTGGACGATCGAGGCCTTCAACCCTGTTTACCCAGGTCGTCCCCAGTCATAGGCACAGTCCTGAGTTCACATTTCCTTGAGCGGCTTGCTCTTGTCCGCGAACTGGGGCCGCAGCGTCGCCCACGCGGCGAACACCGCCGACAGCACCACCATGGCGATGCCGGCCCACAGGTTGATGTTGACCCCTTCGGCCTTCTTCAGGTCCGCGTCGGACGTGAACCCGACGCCCATGACGACCAGTACAACGCCGTACAGGCCGAAGAGGAAAGCGATGATCAATCGCAGGTCGAACAACCTCATGACGGCCTCCCTCAGCCGAAGATGATGTAGAGAACGGTCGTCAGCGCCAGCACTCCGCCGCCGAGCAGGGCGGGCGAGCGGTACCAGCCCGCGTCCTCACCGGTGGTGGAGTGCGAGCGGTCTTCCTTGGGCGTCAGGCTGTAGACCAGCCCGACGAGCTCGCTGTCCGGCTTCGGCCGCGTGACGAGGCTGACCGCGACCGAAACGACGACGTCCACCGCGAACGCCAGGCCCGCACCGAGGAAGCTCGCGCCCTGGCCGGGCAGGTCCAGCCACTTGATGCCGAACGACGGCTCCGAGATCGCGTAGATGAACATCGCGGTGAGCGTGCCCGCGAGCAGACCCACCCATCCGGCGGTGGGAGTCATGCGCTTCCAGAACATGCCGACGATGAACGTCGCGAACAGCGGTGCGTTGAAGAACGAGAACAGCGCCTGGATGTAGTCCATGATGTTGGACCCGCCGAGCGCCGCCGCGATGAACGCCGTGCCGATCGCGAGCACACACGCCGCGACCGTGGCCAGCCGCCCGACGCGCAGGTAGTACTCGTCCGGCCGGTCCTTCTTGATGTAGTCCTGCCACAGGTCGTACGTGAAGACCGTGTTGAACGAGCTGACGTTCGCCGCGACACCGGCCATGAAGCTGGCCAGCAGACCGGTGATCGCGATGCCGAGGATGCCGTTGGGCAGAAGGTCGCGCATCAGCAGTGGCAGCACGTTGTTGTAGACCACGCCACTGCTCGTGTCACCCGCCTTGAGCTGCGCCATCTCCGGCACGATCACCGCGGCGATGATGCCGGGAATGACGATGATCGCCGGGATGAGCGCCTTCGGGTACGAACCGATGATCGGCGTGCGCTTGGCCGCCGACATCGACTTGGCGCTCATCGCGCGCTGCACCTCGGCGAAGTTCGTCGTCCAGTAACCGAACGACAGCACGAAGCCGAGTCCGAACACCAACCCGACGACGCTCCAGACCGGGTTCTCGATGCCGGTCAACTCGGTCGCGGGCCACGCGCTGAGCTGCTCCTGGTCCGTCACCTTCTGCACCAGGCCCTGCCACCCGCCGACCTTGATCAGGCCGACGATCGTGAGCGGCGCGAGCGCGGCCACGATGACGAAGAACTGCAGAACCTCGTTGTAGATGGCGGCACTCAGGCCACCGAGCGTCGTGTACGCGAGCACCACCAGTGCCGCGACGACGATCGACACCGGCAGCGGCCACCCGAGCAGCGCGTCGATGATCACCGCGAGCGCGAACAGGTTGATGCCCGCGATCAGGATCTGCGCGACCGCGAAGCTGATGGCGTTGACGAGGTGAGCCGGCTTGCCGAACCGCCGGCGCATGAACTCGGGAACGCTGCGCACTTTGGAGCCGTAGTAGAACGGCATCATCACGAGACCGAGGAACACCATCGCGGGGATGGCGCCGATCCAGTAGTAGTGCACGGTCGCCATGCCGTACTGCGCGCCGTTGGCCGTCATGCCCATGAGCTCGAGCGCGCCGAGGTTCGCGGAGATGAACGCGAGTCCGGTGACCCAGGCCGGCAGTGATCGCCCGGACAGCAGGAAGTCGAGACTGGAAGAGACGGATCGTCGTGCCATCACGCCGATGCCGAGCACCACCGCGAAGTAGATGACGAGCAACGCGTAGTCGATCGGTCCCGCATCAAGCCGCAGGTCCGCCCCGGCCAACACCGACACCGCCCACCTCCCAGACTTCCACAAAGTCGAACATCAACGCCCAGGAGAGGACACTACTCCAGGTGCGCGCCTTGTTACCCAATCGGCTTGATCACGAAACCACGACCTGACTTGGGGCGCTCACTGAAGTTGCGCCTCGTAGCGCCAAAGGGACGGCAACACAGCACTGAGCACGGCCGTTGACGACAGGCACGCCACACCGCCGATGGCCACCGTCTTGCTGATGCCGAACCGCGCGCCCATCACACCCGCACGGAGATCGCCGAGTGCCGGGCCCACCGATCCCACGAGCATCTCGATGCCCGCGAGCCTTCCCCGCAACTCGTCGGGGATCGTGCTGTTCCAGATGGCGCCGCGGAACGTGTCGCCGAGCCAGTTCGCCGCCCCGGCCAGCGCGAGGAACGCCACCACCAGCCAGATGTTCTCGCTCAGTGCCACTCCGATCATCGCGACGCCCACGAGCGCGGCTGCTGCGAGCACGAGTCGTCCGTGCTTGGTCACGCGGCTGGTCCAGCCGCCGGTCGTGGCGGCGATGAGCACACCCAGCGCCGACGCCGAGTAGAGAAACCCGACAGCCCAGGGCTTCTCCGCCGCCAGGAACGGGAACAGCGCGGTCGGCAACGCCAGCACGGTGGCCGCGAGGTCGACCAGGTAGGTGCCGATCAGGTCCGGCCTGCCCGCGACGTACCGCGCACCGTCGGCGAACCTCGGCCACTCCGCGTCGGCGGCGGTCGGCACGGACCGGACGCGCGCCAGCAACACCACCGACACCGCGAACGTGACGAGGTCGAACGCGAACGCCGTGCGCGCCCCGGCCGTGGCGATCACGATCCCGGCCGCCGCCGGCGCGAAGATGCCGCCTACTCCCCACCTCAGTCCGAGCAACCCGCCCGCCGCGACGAGCTGATCACGCGGCACCAAGCGCGGGATCATCGCCTCCAACGCGGGCTGTTGCAGCCCGTAGATCGCGGCGACCGCGGCCACCGACCCGAACAGCAGGACCAGACTGCCGGGTTTGATCAGCAGCAACGCCACGACCGCCGCCAGCGCGATCTCCGTGCCGAGCGCGATGGTCCGCCGGTCGAACCGGTCCGCGAGCACGCCGCCGTAGAGCCCGAAGCAGATCGCCGGCACCAGCTCGACCATCCCCACGGCGCCGACCGCGAGCGGCGACCCGGTGATCGCCGCGATCTGCAACGGCACGGCGGTCATGGTGAAGACGCTGCCCAGCATGGTGACCGCTCCGGACCACCAGACGAGCCGGAAGTCCCGCTGCCGCAACGGACGTAGGTCCACGTCAGTTCTCCTTATCAGTGATAAGGAGAACTTAGCGGCGATAAGGTGACAGGTGCCAACAGGTTTTTCGCGGAAGGTGCCCGATGCAGAAGGACGAGGTCGTCCGCACGGCGTTGAAGCTGCTCAACGAGGTGGGCATCGACGGCCTGAGCACCCGCAGGCTGGCCGCCGAGCTGGGCGTGCAGTCGCCCGCGCTGTACTGGCACTTCAAGAACAAGCGCGAGCTGCTCGACCTGATGGCCGAGGCGATGCAGGCCGAGGCCCTGCCCCCGGACCGCCGGCCGAGCGACGACTGGACCGTGTGGCTGGCCGCCGACGCGCGCGCCAAACGCAAGGCGTTGCTGGCTTATCGCGATGGCGCGCGCGTACACCACGGCACGGTGCCGACGGCTGCCGAACTGCCGGCGATCGAGTCACAGGTGCGCGCGCTCTGCGACGAGGGCTTCACACCGCTCGACGCGTTGCGGCTGCTGCTCGCGGTCGAGCGCTACCTCATGGGGTGGGTGACCGAGGAACAGGCGTGGCTGCAGAACGCCCACGAGCCGCTTTACCCCGACCTCGACGACGTGCCGTTGCTCAAGGAAGCCGCCGTCGTGCTGCGCATGGAGGACCGTGACGCCGACTTCGAGCACGGCCTGATGTTGCTGATCGAGGGCGCGAAAACCAGGTGCGAGCGGACATCCGGCACCCGAGACTGACCCGGTGGCCGCGCAGACGATCTAATCGTGCCCGCTGTGCCGCGGGGCGGTGATCGGCCCTGGCGACAACGCCGAGGTCTGCGACATCTGCCAGGCGCGACCGGACTGGGAAGCGCTCCCACAGGCCGTCCGGGACGAGGTCGGCGCGATGGCCGACGCGGGCGCCGTGTGGCTCGCGATCGAGCGGCTGCGGGAACTCGACCACAGCCGGCTCGATTCGTGGGACTACACGCTCATGGTGGCCTGTCAGAACAGGCGGAACTCGTCCGGCTCGATGCCGCGCAACGCGTCGTAGTCCAGCACCACACACCGGATCCCGCGGTCCTCGGCCAGCACCCGAGCCTGCGGCTTGATCTGCTGCGCCGCGAACACACCCTGCACCGGCGCGAGCAGCGGGTCGCGGTTCAGCAGCTCCAGGTACCGGGTGAGCTGCTCCACGCCGTCGATCTCGCCGCGGCGCTTGATCTCCACGGCGACCGAGACACCTGACCCGTCGCGGCACATCAGGTCCACCGGGCCGATGGCGGTCGGGAACTCGCGGCGCACCAGGGTCCAGCCCTCGCCCAGCGTCGTGACGTGCTCGGCGAGGAGCTTCTGCAGGTCGGCCTCGACGCCGTCCTTCTGCAGGCCGGGTTCCGGGCCGAGCTCGTGCTTGGAGTCGTGCATGACCTCTTCGAGGGTGATGATCAGCTTCTCCCCCGCCTTGTTCTGCACCGTCCAGATGTCCGGGTCCTCGATCAGCCAGCAGGGCGGGCTCATCCAGTTCAACGGCTTGAAGGCACGGTCGTCGGAGTGGATCGACACCGAACCGTCGGCCTTGATCAGCAGCAGTCGCTGAGCCATCGGCAGATGGGCGGTGAGTCGGCCTACGTAGTCGACCTGGCAGCGAGCGATGACGAGACGCACCGCGACAGGCTACGGGGTGTGTCCAGAAACAAGACGTTAGGTACGGTCCGTGGCGTGGAGAGCCTCGGCACCCGTGAGGTGTACGCAAACGCGTGGATGACCGTTCGCGAGGACGAGATCCGGCGCGCGGACGGCACTACCGGCATCTTCGGCGTCATCGACAAGCCGGACTTCGCGCTGATCATCCCGCTCGACGGCGAACGCGTGCGGCTCGTCGAGCAGTTCCGGTACCCGATCGGGATGCGGCGCTGGGAGTTCCCTCAGGGCACGGCTCCGGACCGCGCTTCCGCCGACCCGTTCGCGCTCGCCGTCCGCGAACTCCGCGAGGAGACCGGCCTGCAGGCGGGCAAGATGACCGAACTGGGCGTGATCGACGCCGCGCCGGGCATGTCGTCGCAGCGCGGCCGGGTGTTCCTCGCCACCGAGCTGGCCGAGGGCTTCCACGAGCGCGAGCACGAGGAGCAGGACATGCGCTCGGCGTGGTTCCCGCGCGCCGCCTTCGAGGCGATGATCGCGAAGGGCGAGATCACCGACGCGCAGTCGATCGCCGCCTACACGCTCCTGCTGCTGCACGAGCACGCTCAGCCCTAGTTCTGGCCTTGAAAAGCCGCGCGGTAGTGCTGCGGTGAGGTGCCGGCGATCCGCTTGAACCTGTCGCGGAACGCCGTGGCCGACCCGAACCCGACCTTGCTCGCGATCAGCTCCACCGAGTCCTTGCCGGTCTCCAGCAGGTGCTGCGCCTGTCTGATCCGTGCCCGGTGCAGCCACTGCAACGGCGTCGTGCCGGTCTGCTCGCGAAACCGCCGGTTCAACGTCCGCGTGCTCATCCCCGCCCGGCCGGCGATCTCGACCAGCGTCAGGTCGCGCGCCGCGTTGGCCTCCATCCACCGCAGCACCGGCTCCAGCTCCGCCCCCTGAGGCGTCGCGGGCGGGGTCACGATGAACTGCGCCTGCCCGCCTTCCCTCTCCAGCGGCATCACGGCCAGCCGCGCCGCGTCCGCCGCCACCGCCGAACCGTGATCGCGCCGGATCATGTGCAGGCACAGGTCCAGCCCGGCCGCGGCACCCGCGGACGTCAGGAACTGCCCGTTGTCCACGTAGAGCACGTCCGGGTCGACCTCGATCTCCGGATGCCGCGCCTGCAGCTCCTCGGCCCCCAGCCAGTGCGTCGTCACCCGCAGCCCGTCCAGCAGACCGGTCGCGGCGAACACGAACGCGCCCGTGCAGATCGACGCGATCCTCGTTCCTCTCGCGGCGGCCTGACGCAGCGCCTCGATGACCTGCTTCGGGACGACCAGGTTCGGATCGTGACCGGGCAGCATGATCGTGTCCACTTCGGACAGCAACTCCAGGCCGTGCGGCACCTTCAGCTCGAACAGCTCGGTCTTCACCGTCCTCTTAGGACCGCAGACGCGCACCCGATATCGCCCGGTCCAGCTGAAGCCGTCGACCCCGACCGCGAAGTCGAACGGGACGACGCTGTCCATCACCAGTACCGCCACCTCGTGCATGACGCTCACGGTAGCTGGCGAGAATCCGTTGGAACATGGCATTCCAGCCAGTTCTCGTTTCGCCCTGCCGCCCCTACCGTCGTGATCAACGACGAAGGAGGGGCGGATGCTCGCTCAGGTGGTGTTGTTCGACGGGTTCGACCCGTTGGACGCGATCGGCCCGTACGAAACGTTGGCATCAGGCGGAATTCACACCGAACTGGTGTCCGCGGAAGGTCCGCGCGAGGTGGAGAGCGGGGCACGGCTGTCCCTGAGAGCAACCGCCGCGCTCGCCCCCGACCGAGCCGGAATCGTGCTGGTCCCCGGCGCCGCGGGCCGGACGGAGGACGAGATCGTGGCGCTGCTCGCCAAGGCGGCGAACACCGTCGCCGAGCCGATGAAGCAGGCACTCGGCGAGGACGGCGTGACAGTCGCGACCGTGTGCGGCGGTTCCCTGGTGCTGGCGATGGCGGGGTTGATCGGCGGCCGCACCGCCACCACCAACCATCTCGGGCTGCACGCGCTGGAGTCCATGGGCGTCAACACCATCCGCGCGAGAATCGTCGACGACGGCGACCTCGTGACCGCCGCCGGGGTGACCTCCGGCATCGACTTGGGCCTGTACCTGGTGGAACGCGAGGTCAGTGCCCAGAAAGCGCTCGAGGTCGAGACCCTCTTCGCCCACGAACGGCGCGGCACCGCGTGGAGGGCCGCGTGAGCAAGCTGTTCCTCTCGCTGCACGTCCTGGCCGCGATCATCGCCATCGGCCCGGTCACCGTCGCCGCGAGCATGTTCCCGAAGGCCGTCAGGGACAACGGCAATCCCGAGCTCCTGCACCGGATCTGCCGCGTCTACGCCCTGATCGGCATCTCGGTACCGGTCTTCGGCTTCGCGACGGCAGGCGTGATGGGCGTGACCGGCCACCCCTGGGTGATCGTGTCGATCGCGCTCACCACCGCCGCCGCGTTCCTGCTCGCCCTCAAAGTCCTGCCCGGCCAAGAGAAGGCGCTCAAGACCGAGGACCTCAAGGGGTTGGCCGTGTACACGGGCCTCTTCAACCTGCTGTGGGCGACGGTGACCGTGCTGATGATCCTCCGGCCGGGCTCGACGACGGGCGCCTGACGCTGTGTCTACCTCTGGGAGACCGGCCGCACCACGATCTCGTTCACGTCGACCTCCGCGGGCTGCGAGATCGCGTACGCGATGGCGTCACCGATCGCCGACGCCGGCAGCGCGATCTTGCGGAAGTCCTCCATCAGCGAGGCAGCGAAGTCCTCGGTGATGGTGTCGGCCAGCTCGGACTCCGTGACGCCGGGCGAGATCACGGTGACCCGCAGGTCGTCGCGCTCCTGCCGCAGCCCTTCGGACAGCGCCCACACCGCGTACTTCGTCGCGCAGTACACGGCCGCGGTGGGCATGACCATGTGCGCGCCGACCGAAGCGACGTTCACGACGTGACCACCACCGTTGAACCGCGGCAGCACAGCGGCGATGCCGTTCAGCACGCCCTTGATGTTCACGTCCACCATCTGGTCCCACTCGTCGACCTTCAGCGAGTCCATGAGGGACAACGGCATCACACCCGCGTTGTTCACCAGCACGTCGACGCGGCCGTACCGCGCGACCGCTGCGTCCACAAAGGACTGGAATGACGAACGCGAGGTGACGTCCAGCGGCGCGTGCGCACCACCGATCTCGGCGGCCAAAGCAACCAGCCGATCCTCCCGCCTCGCCCCGAGAAACACCTGATGCCCCGCAGCGGCCAGCACACGGGCCGTCGCCTCACCGATACCGCTGGAAGCTCCACTGATCAACACGACTTTGCTCATGGCCACAACGATGACCAGCGGAAACAACGCCAGCCAGGACACCTTCTGCCTAGGTGTGGCACACCCAGGCAAAAATCAGCGCGGCCGAATAACCTCGGAGACGTGCTCGGAGAGTTCCTGAAAGCCCACCGCGCCCGCATCAACCCGGAGGACGCGGGCCTGCCGAGCCACACCCAGCGCAAGGTCAAAGGCCTGAGAAGAGAAGAAGTCGCGGTACTGGCCGGCGTCAGCGCCGACTACTACGCCCGCCTCGAACAGGGCCGCGAGACCAACCCGTCAGCGCAGGTCCTGGACGCGCTGAGCCGCGCGCTCAGGCTCGACACCGACGCGCGAGCCCACCTGCACCGCCTCGCCGGGGTCGTCGCCGACGAGGGCCATGCACCGGACGTGGTCAGCCCCGAACTGCGGCAGCTCATCAGCGGAATGCACGACATGCCGGCGTTCGTGATGAACTCGCTGCTCGACATCCTCGCCACGAACGCACTGGCAGAAGCCCTGTACGAGCCGTTCACCCCGGCCGACAACGCCGCCAGGATGACGTTCCTCGACCCGGCCGCCACGAGCTTCTACCCGCGCTGGCAGTGGGTCGCCCAGAGCACCGTCGCGCACCTGCGGCAGACCGCGGACCCGAAGTCCCAGCGCCTCAGGCAGATGGTGGCCGAGCTCAATCAGCACCCCACGTTCAAGGAACTGTGGGAACAGCACGAGGTACGCGGGAAGACCCAGGACGCCAAGGAGTTCGTGCATCCCGCGGTCGGCCCGCTGAAGCTGGACTACCACTCGTTCGACGTCCGCGAGGCACCCGGCCAGTTCCTCGTGATCTACCGGGCAGAGCCAGGCCCGAACGCGGACGCGTTGAAGCTCCTCGCGACTAGTCGGGCCACACGGGCGGCCGCTTCTCCAGGAACGACGCCCGCCCCTCTTTGGCTGACGGGGACTGCGACGTCTCGGCCATGACGGCCAGCGCGATCTCGTACCCGTCGGCCTCCGGCCGGTCCAGCTGCGCGTAGATCGTCCGCTTGCCCACGGCCTTCGACGCCCTGCTCCCCCGCGTCGCCCGCGCCAGCAGCTCGTCAACAGCGGTGTCCAGCTCCTCAGCAGGCACAGCGCGGTTGATGAGCCCCCACTCCACGGCCGTCGATGCGTCCACGACGTCGCCGGTCAGCACCATCTCCATCAACCGCTTGCGTCCCACCGACCGCGCGACGGGCACCGCGGGCGTGTGGCAGAACCACCCGGCTTTCCCACCGGGCAGAGCAAATCCGGCATCCAGCGACGCCACCGCGAGATCGCACGACGCCACCAGCTGACACCCGGCGGCCGTCGCCAGCCCCTGCACGCGCGCGATCACCACTTGCGGCACGGCCTGAATGGTCTTCATCAGCACCGTGCACAGCTCCAGCAGCATCCGCACGCCCTCTTCGTCACGGGCGTGCACATCCGCGAAGTCGTGCCCAGCGCTGAAAACAGGCCCCTCGGCGGCCAGCACGATGCCGGCCGCGTCGGACGAACCGGCCTCCCGGAACGCCTCCAGCAGCTCGGTCAGGTGCTCGGCGGACAGCGCATTGCGCTTCGCCGCGCGGTTCATCGTGATCCGGACAACCGAGCCCTCACGCGCAACGTCGACCATCTCTAGAAGCTAACCCAAAACCTCGTCCGCGAACCGCTGGAGCGCCGGGAGGTCGACCTTCGCCACCGCGGGCAACGCCCGCCGCCACTCGGTCGTGGCCAGCACCTCCGCCAGGAACCGCCGGGCGCCCACGGTCTCCCGGCCGTCCGCGATCGCCGTGAGCCGCAGGTACCGCAACGCCTCGCTGCGTGCCGCCGGGTCGGTGACGAGCCCGGCCAGCCTCCGCGCGTCCTCGTGAGCGCCGTCCCCGTCACGAATCGCGATGAAGTCGCACAACGCCTCGTCCCGGTCGTAGGCGTCCGCGAGCTGCAGTGCCACCGACTCCCACCGCGCGCGCACCTCGGGATCGTCCGGGATGACGTTCGCCAATCTCCGAAGCGCCTCCGACTGGTAGGACGGTGTCTGCTCGTCACGCACCAGGTCCAGCGCGCGTGTGAAGAAGCCAATCGCAGCCAACGCGCCCACGGCGTTGCTCAGCCAGAAGCCCAGGTGATCTTCTCTCACCAGGTCGTCGACCAGCGCCAGGATGCGGCGCCGCACCTCGTCGGACACCAGCCCGTCCGATGCCCCACCGGCAATCGCGGCCAGCGCGTCGAGCCGGCTCCATTCGCTGTCGAGCCTGTCCACGCAGCTCAAGCCTTCCGCCGGGCGGCCGAGTCCGCTGACCGTACCGGCCAGCGCCACGAAGAGCTCCTCGCGGCGGAAGTCGTCTTCGCACGCGCGCGCCGTGACGCGGAGCTCGGCGACCACCTGCTCCGCCGTAGCCGGGTCGCCCCTGGACAGCAGGACATCCACGACCTGCTCGAACCGCCACGCGACCTCCTCGCGCGGGACAGCGAGAACCTCATCCGTGATCAAGCGAGCTCGTTCCGGCTGTCCGCCGCGAATCAGCGCGATGAACGCCTGCAGACGCCGGTCCGGAGCCGTGATCGTCCGGGCCAGCCGCTCCGCGAGAGCGCTGTCGCTCTCCGACGCCAGCGCCTGAACCACCTGGACGCGCAGTTCTTCGTGCTCCTTCGGACCCGCCGCGGCTCGCGCGACCTCCTCGGCCTGCGCGCAGAGCTTCCGCGCGTGACCTGGGTCGTCCGACGCGGCGGCGAGCCGCGCGAGGCAGTACGACCGCTCCGCCTGGCTGGTGATCCTGGCGACGAAGCCGAGCGCGCGTTCGTGGTCCCTCACCGCGAGAGCGAGGATGCGAAGCGCCGGATCACGCCTGCCGGCCTCGCTGATCTCATCCGCGAAGCATTCGGCCCGGTCGACATCGCCCTGGTCGGTCAGGGAATAGCACAACCGCCACCAGATGTCGTCGCGCTGACTCGGAGACTTGGCGGCCCGCGCGAAGAGTCGCGCACGGTCGTCCTCGCCTGCGGCCGCTGCGATCTCCGCCGCACCCTGCAGCAGATAACCGTTGTGGTACCGATCTTCGACACCGGCCGCGAGCGCGAGCACCCTGTCGTCCTCGCCCAGCTGCACCAGGTTCGGAATCTGACGACTGGGCTCCTCGATCCACCGCAGGCTTGGCGCTGTTTCCGCCACGATCCGGCGCACGCGCTCGTGGTCGTGCGCGTCGAGTGCGGCGGCGAGGACATCGGCCAGATCTGCCGCGCTCGAGTTGAGGCGCGCCATTCGCAGCACCAGGTCCGCTGCCCCGATCTCGGCGGCGAGCCGAGGGATCTCCTCGAGCAGCCACTCCTGGTTCTCGTCCGTCGTGGTGTCCACCACGACGTCGAGCAGCCTCCTGGCTCGCTGGTGGTCGGCTGCGGCAGCCGCGCAGTGGGCGAGCTCCACCAGCGAAGCAGGGGAGCCTTCCGCCCAGCGCTCGGCGAGATCCGCGAGCTCGGCGAACCGCTCCTGGTCACCGCCGCGAGCCGCAACTGCCGCGATCTGGCCCAGAACCCTTGCAGCGAAAGGCTTGTGGTCGACCCGGCCTGCGATGTCCACCGCGTCACGGCACAGCTCCGCAGTGCGGCCGGGCACGACCAGCGCGAGCTCGGCCAGCACCTGAGCCCGCTCGTAGGGCTCCGTGATCTGGGGCAGCAACGCTTCCGCCGCCACGGCGAGCCCCGCCGTCTGCGTGGCGTCCGGGTGTGCGTGAGCCAGTGCGCACAAGGCTTTCGCGCGAACGTGCGGTGTCCCGATCCCGAACGCGAACCGGCCCGCCCGGCCCAGCTCACCTCTGGCCGTCGCCGCGCTGGCCAGATCACTGAGGAGCTCGTCGGGCCGCCGCATCTCCAGAACGGCCCTCAATGCGCCGTCATCGTCTCCTGCGGCCACCGCGTCCTCCGCCAGGCCGCGCAGCAAGCCCTCGCGTTCGTCGTGGTAGTCGATCAGCTGGAAGAACCGCAGCGCCCGCCCGGCCTCGGCCCGCACCTCGTCGCCGAGCTCCTTCAACACCTCCGCCTGGTAGTAGCCGTCGCGGCACGCCAGCGCGAACCGCAGCGCGTCCTCGTCGCGCCCCTCCGCCAGCGCCCGGCGCGCGAGTTCGGTCAGCAACTTCTCCCGGTGATAAGCGTCGCCGACGTGCGGCACGGCCTCCTCGACCTCCGCGAGCAACCGGCGGGACCGCTCCGGTTCCGCGCTCCCGGACACCGCGTCGGCCAGTTCGATCAGCTGCCCCCAGCGGAAGCTCGGGTCGCCGAGCCGCGCGATGGCGTGTTCGGCCTCTTCCGCGACGCGCAGCGCGCCGTCACGATCACCGGTTTCAGCGAGTGCCTTGACGACCTCGGTCAGTGCCATGGCGCGCGAGAGGTCCTCCGCAAGGCTGTTGGCCAATGCGACGGCCCGGTCGACCTCGCCGAGCCGCGCCCAGACGCCGGGCAGCACCGAAGGGATGTGGACGTTGCGCTCGCCGAGCTCGGAGCGGGCGACGGCGATCCTCAGCAGTGCCAGGAGATCCGGTTCCGGGGCGAGGGCGAGCAGGCCGGCCGCCGACAGGTTCTCGTTCAGCGCCAACGCATCCGCGCCGGTCGAGGCCAGCATCCTGTCGTGGCGCGGACGGTCGAGCGCGCAGGCCACCAGCCGCCGCACGTCGCCGAGAGCGGCGAGCAGCTTGGGATATCCGCGCAGGAGGTAGGTCGGTGTGTGCTCGGTCCAGCCGGCCGCACGGTGACTGTCCGCCCACTCGTGGAGTTTCGCGCGATAGGCCACGAGACCGGAGCCGTAAGCACGTTCGGCTTGCTCGCGCAAGGTGTCGTGGGTGAAGAGGCAGACGCGTTCGGAGGCCGTGACCGCCACGCTGCGGCCGAGCCCGCCGCTGAAGAGCGCGTCCAGCTCGTAGGGCGGACGGCCGGTCAGCTCCCCCAGGTCGGCCTGGGTGAGGCCACCGCCGGACGCGGTGATCAGGCCGAGCACGTCGCGTTGCGGACCGGGGGTGCCGAGTAGCGTCGTGAGTTCGTGCTTCGCCTCGCCCTCCAGGTTCCTCGCGTGGGGCGACGCGGAGAGCAGGCGGGGCACGACCGTCCGAAGTGGATGGTTCCAGGCGACGTCGTCCGGCAGGTCCGGGTGGGGCCGACTGGCCACGAGGACGCGCAGGCCCGGTGGCGGGCGCCGGGGCAGCAGGTTCGCGATGCTCGACCGGCCGACGGCGCCCGTGTCCTCGTCGAGTCCGTCGACCACGAGCAGCAGCGTGCGACCGGACTCCGAGCTCCTCACGGCGGCGGTGTCGAGCAGGCGCAGCAGGTGCCCCCGGCGTGCGCGGGTGTCCGCGGTGAGCTCCGGCGGTTCGCCGACGAGAGCGGTGAGCTGGTCGAGCAGGGCCTCGGTGAAGGCGTCGCTGTCGGACTGGCCCGCCCACCGGCCGGTGATGAAGAAGGACACCACGTCGACACCGTCCGGCGGGTGCAGCGCGAACCACGCGAGCAGCGCGGACTTGCCCGCCCACGGACCGGCCTGCCACCACAGGTACGGCTCGTCGCCTGCGCAGAACCTGGCCAGCTCGCCGAGCTCCCGTTCGCGGCCGTGCAGGTGCTCTGGCGCGACCTCGGCGATCAACGCCTGGTAGGCACTGGTAGTCAGGGCGGTGCGAGCCGGAGGCAGCACGTCGGCCAACGGCGCGACAACGCCGAGCGCATCCCGCAACGGTGCGCCGGAAGAAGGATCGGCGCGGTCGAGCGCGAGGTCCACTCTGGACGCGGTGAGGCGGCCGAGCCCGTCACCGGGATGGTGTTTCGCGATCACGCCGACGACGCACCCGTTGGCCCACAACGCCGCGCCCGACATCCCCTGCCACGGCGAGGCTTGCACGGCCTCTGCGGTCGCGGGTTCGACGACGACCTCCAGCGTGCCCTCGCGCCAGTTGGACAACACCGCGACGGTGCCGTGGGCGTGCACGGAGTCGCGGTACCGCTTGCCTTCCGCGTCCGTGCGCATCTTCCACAGCGGAAACCCGACCGCCTCGACGGACAGCACTGCCGCGCGGTCCTCGATGCGCCCGAACCGCACCGGGGTGACGGTCTCCCCGGGGTGCGGTGCGATCGTCACCACCGCGATGTCCGACACCGGGTCGGCCCACCACGACACCGCGTCGAAGACCCGCTCGCCGGGCAGGTCGGGTTCGAACCGGACGCGCACGGAAGAAGCGCCGACGACGACGTGCGCCGCGGTCAGCACCGCGTCCGCACGCACCCGGTAACCGGAGCCGCGCTGCCGCTCACCAGCGCGGGTGACGATCAGCTCCGCCACCCGCGGCCGGTCGAGCGGCGCACCGGTCATTTCTCGTCAGCCGTCTCGGCACCGGAGATCTCGACCTTGCCGGTCTGGCCGCGGCGGCGCGGATCGAGCGTGAGCTTGATCTTCTGCGTCGTGGCCGACGAGAGGGTGGCGTCGGTGCCCAGCTCGACGACCCAGAACTTGACCTTCGCGCCGGGCTTGGCCTCCTTGGTGACCGCGACCGTCAGCTCCAGCTCGACCGGGCCCAGTTCGAAGCGCAGGTCCTCGTTCTCCCCCGCCTGCATCGCCTCGGTCAGCTCGGAACGCAGCTGACCGATCAGGTCGGCGAGCTCCACCGCCATGCCAGTTCCCCTCCCCGCGTGAACACGATCTACGGGGAGTTTCTACACCGGCCGGACGGACGTTACGAGCCGATCAGCCCAGCGAGTGCACCTCGCGGATCACGGTGACGATCTCGTCCATGATCTCGGTCAGCTCGTAGTCCTTGGGCGTGAACACCCGCGCCACGCCCCGCTCGCGCAGCTTGGCGGCGTCGTCCGGCGGGATGATGCCGCCGACGATCACCGGGATGTCCCCGGCACCGGCCGCGCGCAGCCCGTCGACCACCGCGGGCACGACTTCGAGGTGCGAGCCGGACAGGATCGAGAGGCCGACGACGTGCACGTCCTCCTGCACGGCGGCGGACACGATCTGCGACGGCGTGAGGCGGATGCCCTGGTAGACGACCTCGAAGCCGACGTCGCGGGCGCGCACGGCGACCTGCTCGGCGCCGTTGGAGTGGCCGTCGAGACCCGGCTTGCCGACCAGCATGCGCAGCCGCTCGCCGATCTCCTCGCCGGTTCCGCGCACCCGGTCCCGCACGCGGGCGATCTCCGAGCCCGCTTCACCCGACGCTGAAGCACCGGAAACGCCTGTGGGCGCACGGTATTCGCCGAACGTCTCACGCAACGCCTGCGACCACTCGCCCGTTGTCACGCCGGCGCGCGCACAGCCCAGCGTCACCTCGACGAGGTTCTGGTCGGTCTTGGCGGCCTCACGCAGTGCGTCCAAGGCCTCAGCGACCGCGGCGTTGTCCCGGGAAGCGCGCCACTGCTGGATCGCCTCGACCGCGTGCATCTCGACGATCGGGTCGATGGTCTCGATCGCGTTGGCGCCCTCGGCCTGCAGCGGCGACGGCTCGGTGGTGTCGAACTTGTTGACGCCGACGACGATGTCCTCGCCCGCTTCGACCCGGCGGCGGCGATCTGCGAGTGACGACACCAGGTTCGACTTCATGTAGCCGGACTCGACGGCCGCGACCGCACCGCCCATCGCCTGCACGCGGTCGATCTCCTCGCGCGCACCGGCCAGGATCTCGTCGACCTTGGCCTCGATCACCGGCGAACCGTCGAAGATGTCCTCGTACTCCAGCAAGTCCGTCTCGTAAGCCAGCACCTGCTGCATGCGCAGAGCCCACTGCTGGTCCCACGGACGCGGCAGACCCAGCGCCTCGTTCCACGCCGGCAGCTGGATCGCGCGGGCACGAGCGTTGCGGGACAAGGAAACCGCGAGCATCTCCAGCACGATGCGCTGGACGTTGTTCTCCGGCTGGGCCTCGGTCAAGCCGAGGGAGTTGACCTGCACGCCGTAGCGGAACCGGCGGTGCTTCGGGTTCTCGACGCCGTAGCGCTCCAGCGTGATCTCGTCCCACAGCTGGGCGAACGCGCGCATCTTGCACATCTCCTCGATGAACCGCACACCGGCGTTCACGAAGAAGGAGATGCGGGCGACGACCTCACCGAACTTCTCCTGCGGCACCTGGCCGGAGTCGCGCACCGAGTCGAGGACCGCGATCGCCGTGCACATCGCGTACGCGACCTCCTGCGCCGGCGTCGCGCCGACCTCCTGGAGGTGGTAGCTGCAGATGTTGATCGGGTTCCACTTCGGCACGTTCGACACGGTCCACGCGACCATGTCCGTGATCAGCCGCAGCGACGGTCCCGGCGGGAACACGTAAGTGCCGCGGGACAGGTACTCCTTGATGATGTCGTTCTGCGTGGTGCCGGCCAGCGCCGAAGGATCCGCGCCCTGCTCCTCCGCCACGGTGACGTACATGGCGAGCAGCCACATGGCCGTCGCGTTGATCGTCATCGACGTGTTGGCCTCGGCGAGCGGGATCTGGTCGAAGAGCTGCCGCATGTCGCCGATGTGGCTGATCGGCACACCGACCTTGCCGACCTCGCCCTTCGCGAGCTCGTCATCCGGGTCGTAACCGGTCTGCGTCGGCAGGTCGAACGCCACCGACAACCCCGTCTGGCCCTTCGCGAGGTTCCGGCGGTAGAGCGCGTTGGAAGCCGCGGCCGAGGAGTGACCCGCGTACGTGCGCATCACCCAGGGGCGGTCGCGTTCGCGGTCAGCTGGGTACGGCACAGCAACCTCCCACATCGTCGTTCATCGGAGCGTACTGGCCGGTAACCATTGCTGCGCGTGCGCTTGCTCACTGAATCGTGACCGCAAGAGCATGATGAAGAGGTGACGGCGATTTACCAGACGGCGATCGTGTTCGGGGTGCTCGGACTGCTGGCTCTGGCGTTGAGGTACTTCGTGGGCAACGACAAGCGGCCCGTGCCGGACTGGGACGGCACGGACTTCGGGTTGTTGAGCGAGGTGGCGGTCGTGCCGACGGAAGAGGCGGCGAACGTCCTCGTGCGGAAGCTGAAGGCGAACGGGGTGCGCGCCACGCGTTCACGCAACGCGCCCTACCAGGTGATGGTGTTCCCGGCGGACGTCGCGAACGCGAAGCTGGTGCTCAAGACCTAGGAGACGCGCTCCACGTCGGCCCCGAGCTTGCGGAGGTTTTCCACGAACCCAGGGTAACCGCGCTCGATGTGGAAGATCTCGTAGACCTCGGTGGCGCCGTCCGCGCACAGACCGGCCAGCACGAGCCCGGCACCAGCGCGGATGTCCGAAGCCCAGACCGGTGCGCTCGACAGCTGCTCGACGCCGCGGATCACCGCGTGGTGACCGTCCGTGCGCGCGTCGGCCCCGAGCCGGGTCATCTCGTCGATGAACCGGAACCGCGCCTCGAACAGGTTCTCCGTGATCATCGACGTGCCCTCGGACACCGCCGACAGCGCGATCGCGAACGGCTGGTTGTCCGTGGCGAAACCGGGATACGGCAGCGTCACGAAGTCGACCGCCTTGGGCCGCCCCTCCATGACGACCCGGAAGCCCTCGTCCTCACCCTCGTAGACGGTCACCTCGGCGCCCGCCATGCGCAGCTTCTCCAGCACCAGGTCGAGGTGGTGCGGGTTCACCCCGCGCACCCGCACGTCGCCGCGCGTCATGACGGCGGCGAAACCCCAGGTGGCACCGACGATCCGGTCACCGATCACGCGGTGCTCGGTCGGCTTGAGCTCAGTGACACCGTGCACGGTCAGCGTGGACGTGCCCGCGCCCTCGATCCGCGCGCCCATCTGCGTGAGCATCAGGCAGAGGTCGACGATCTCGGGCTCGCGCGCGGCGTTGTCGATGACCGTCGTGCCGTTGGCCAGCACGGCCGCCATCAGGATGTTCTCGGTGGCGCCCATGCTCGGGAAGTCGAGCCAGATCTGCGCGCCGTGCAGCCCCTCGGCCTCGGCGACGATGCAGCCGTGCTCGATCCACGTCTTGGCGCCGAGCTTCTCCAGCCCGCTCTGGTGCATGTCGAGCGGCCGCGAGCCGATCGCGTCGCCGCCCGGCAGCGCCACGACCGCGCGCTTGCACCGGCCGACCAGCGGCCCCAGCACGCAGATCGACGCCCGCAGCTTGCCCATCGCCTCGGAGTCGGCGTGGTAGCTGAGCTCCTGTGGCGTCGTGATGCGCGCCACGTCACCTTCGAGCTCGACCTCGCACCCGAGGCTGCGCAACGCGTCCGCCATCAGCGGCACGTCGAGGATGTCGGGGCAGTTGGTGAGAGTTGTTGTGCCCTCGGCGAGCAGAGCTGCGGCCATCAGCTTGAGGACGCTGTTCTTGGCGCCGACGACATCAACCTCGCCGACCAGACGTGCGCCACCGTGTACTCGGAAATGCTCGCTCACGCGGCAATCCTACGTACCTGCGCACAGACCTAGTCACTCAGCATGCGCTGCAACAGATCCCTGAGTTGCCGACGATCAGCCGCGCCCAGCGAGGCGAGCGGCTCGGCGGCGAACTGCAGAGCCGCCTGGAACTCGCGCGCCAGCCGCTGCCCCTCGTCCGTGGCGACGATGTACTTCACCCGCCGGTCCTGCTCACCGGGCCGCCGTTCGACCAGCCCGCGCGCCTGCAGCCGGTCGATGATCCCGGTGACGTTGGACCGCTCGGACCCGAGCTTGTCGGCGATCCAGTGCATCGGCTGCGGCTCGTCCAGCGCCACCAGCACCTTCGCCTGAACAGACGTCAGCTCCTGCGCGGCGGCGGCCTGCTCGTACTCCTTCGTGTAGCGCTGCACGATCCGCGCGAGCAGCGACACGACCTCCGAGCTGACCTTGTCCATGACGAGCATCATAGTTGACGTCATGAACTATTTCGAGGCACACTAGTTCATGTCAATAACTATTATGGACATGAACTGAGGAGCATCATGATCGTCCTGATCACCGGCACGTCGTCCGGCATCGGTCTCTCCGCCGCGGTCCAGGCCGCCGAAGCCGGTCACCAGGTCGTGGCCACGATGCGCGACACCTCCCGCGCCGACGCCCTGCGCGCCGCGAGCCCGGAGATCGACATCAGGCAGCTCGACGTGACCGACAGCGACTCCGTCACCGCGGCCATCGACGGCGTGATCCGCGACTACGGCCGTCTCGACGCCGTGGTCAACAACGCGGGCGCCGGCCACCTCGGCACGGTCGAGACGGACTCGGTCGACAACTTCCGCAAGGTCATGGAGACCAACTTCTTCGGCGTGGTGCAGGTCACCAAGGCCGCGATGCCGCACCTGCGCGCTGCACGCGGCCGCCTGATCACCGTGACGAGCGTCGGCGGTGTCGTGGGCCAGCCGTTCAACGAGGCTTACTGCGCGGCCAAGTTCGCGGTCGAGGGCATGATGGAGAGCCTCGCGCCGGTCGCCGCGCAGCACGGCGTGACCGTCACCGTTGTGGAGCCCGGCGCCGTCGCCAGCGAGTTCGTGGCCAACGTGGGCGTGAACCGCGAGACCATGTTCGACGACGCCGGCCCGTACGCGCCGCAGCTCAAGGCCTACGTCGGCCGCACGAGCGCGTCCTTCTCCGGAGCGCAGACGTCCGACGAGGCCGCAGCGACGATCCTCGAAGCCCTCACCGCCGAGCAGCCGTCGTTCCGCGTGCAGACGTCCGACTGGGCGAAGCAGTTCACCGGCGTGAAGCTCGCCGACCTCGACGGTTCGGCCGTGCAGCAGCTGACTTCGGGGTGGATCTCCTAGAGTTCGGTTCATGGCGGTACATCTCACGAAGATCTACACGCGGGTCGGCGACGACGGCACGACCGGCCTCGGCGACTTCTCGCGCGTCCCCAAGACCTCGCCTCGCATCGAGGCGTACGCGGACGTCGACGAGACCAACGCGGCGCTCGGCGTGGCGCTGGCGCTCGGTCAGCTGGCTCCTGACGTCTTCGAGGTCGTGCGCAAGGTGCAGAACGACCTCTTCGACGTCGGAGCGGACCTCTGCACGCCGATCGTGCCGGACCCGAAGTACCCGCCGCTGCGCATCACCCAGGCCTACGTGGACCGCCTGGAGGGCTACTGCGACACGTTCAACGAACGCCTGGGCAAGCTCGACTCGTTCATCCTGAACGGCGGCACCCCGGGAGCGGCTCTCCTGCACCAGGCCCGCACCATCGCCCGCCGCGCGGAACGGCGTGCGTGGTCGCTCATCGAGGCCGACGCCGAGCACACCAACGTGCTCACGGCGAAGTACCTGAACCGGCTGTCGGACCTGCTCTTCATCCTGGCGCGCGTGGCGAACCCGGACGGCGACGTCCTCTGGCAGCCGGGCGAGAACGCTTAGGAAGCCCAGGGAATGGTGCGGCCCGGAGGCGCTGACTCCAACCAGGACAAGAATCCTGTCAGCGCGTCCGGGCCCATCGCTATCTCGATCTCACCGCCGGCGGACCGGCAGCGCAGCACTGTCGCGCCCGTCGGCATCGCGTACGCCTCCGGGCCGGTGGGCTCGCGGCGTGCGTCGATCTCGAGGCCATCTCTGGCGATCATCTGGTCCGGCCTCGACCCGAGCGACAGCACCCTGAACCAGGCGAACGAGTCGCCCCGGTAGTGCCCCACGCCCAGGTGCCAGCCACGGCCGCGATCGTCGAACTGACTGCGCAGCGCCACGTGGACGCCACCTTCACGCAGCAACCGGATCCGGCGCCAGGCGAAGTAGGCGATGACGATCGCCACGCCAAGCAGGATCAGTCCGGCAATCTCGGTGATCCACACGGCTGGGCCCTCGCGCCCGGTCTCAGGCCGACTGTTCCACGGCCCGCACGCGCGCTGCCGCACGTGCGCGCTCTGCGTCGTCCGCGTCCTGCAGCGCCGTCCGCGCCGCGGTCACGTCGATCTCACCCGCGAGCTCGGCGTCCTCGGCGAGAATCGATACGCCGGTGCCGGTCACGGAGAGGAAGCCCCCGTGCACCGCGGCGGTGACCAGGCCACCGTCCGTCGTGCGGATGCGGACCACACCACCCTCGACGAGCTGACCGAGAACGGGCTCGTGACCGGGCAGGATGCCGATCTCGCCCTCGGTCGTCTGCGCCGAAACTGAGGTGGCCTTGCCGGACCACAGGCGGCGTTCAACGGCGACCAGTTCAACGGTCATCTCGGCCACGCGTATCTCCCTCGTCGTCTGGAGTCGATCTGAGTCTAAACGGTCGCCTGACAACCTTGCCGCCCCGCCCGGTGTCAGTACCTTCGACAACCGCCGAAGGGGGGACATGCAGGACTTCGAGGACTTCGTGGCGTTGCGCTCACAGGCTCTGTTGCGCACCGCCTACCTGCTGTGCGGCGGCGACAAAGGCGCCGCTGAGGACATTCTGCAGGACGTCCTCATGAGCATGTACGGCAAGTGGCGCCGAATCAGGACCTCGCCGGAAGCCTACGCGCGCACAGCACTGGCCAACGCCGCCGCGAACCGCTGGCGCAGGCGGTCCCGCAAACCGGAGGCACCGCTGGAACTGGGGGCGGTACCCACGTCTCGGGGGCACGAACAACAGGTCGTGGACGCGGACAGCGTGGTGCGCGCGTTGGGGCAGCTGCCTCGGAAGATGCGCGCGGTGCTGGTGCTGCGGTTCTTCGACGACCTCAGCGAGGCCGAGACCGCCCGCACGCTGGGCTGCGGCATCGGCACGGTGAAGAGCCAGACCTCGCGCGGTCTGGCCCGCATGCGGGAGCTGATGGGTGAGCAGGTGCTGACGTGGAACTGAAGGAAGCAATGGAGGCCGCCACCGCCGACCTGGACGTGCGGCCGGGATTCGTAGGGGACGTCATGCTCGGCGCGCGCCGACGACACACGCGCAAGCTCCTGTCCGTGACCGCTGCCTTGGCGTTGATCGCGGGCGTCGTCACGGGGGTGGTGCTGACTCGCCATCCCTCCGACCCGCCGCACACGGGCGACGAACGGCTCACCGCGGCCACGAAAGGCGACCTGGCGTCCAGCCCGGACGTCGAACAGGCGTTGCACGTGTGGCAAAGCACACAGAAGGCGCCAGCGCGCATCATCGACTTCTCCGCTCCCGCACACGTCTTCTGGGCGGGCAGCACCCCGGACGGCCCGGCGGTGCTGATCGTGCAGGCGGTCCGGGTGGAGAGCACAGCCACGCCGATGACCCTCGTCGGCCTGGTCGCCATGAACGAGGTCGTCGATCGCGAGGTCGTCCTCTCCGGCGAACGCGAGCGCGGCATCTACCGGTTCGGCGCAAGCCAGTCCACGAACGTCGTGCTGAGCCTCGACCGGACCGTGTACTGGTCGCAGAATCCGGTGCGCGGCGAGGACGGCCGGCTCTCCCGGCAGTGGCAGGCAGCCGACACCGGGGGAACCGGCGTGGCCGTGCTGAGCGCCCCACCGCGGAACAAGCCGGTGTTCGTGCGGGCCGAGGCCCAGCCCGCTGCGGACGACTTCCTCCAGGAACCGCTCATGGCGAAGCAGGACTACGGACCGGAGGGTGCCTTCAAACCGAATGCCGGCCTCGGCTGGAACGACAGCGTGTGGTCTTCCGACAAGCACGACGAGCACCCGCAGATGAAGTCGTTCCTCTCGCTCCGGGACATGCAACGGGCCGCGGTGCTCGACTACCTCGTGGCTGACGGCGCGTTCGGCCAGTGGCAGGTGCGCGCGTGGCTGCCGGACGGCAGGTTCGCCTCGGTGTTCGAGGCGAACGGCGAGACGTACGCGGCCCTGTACAGGGCTGACGGCACGTTCTCCCAGGGTGTGGCCGGCAGCGCGACGCACAAGGGCGAACGGCTGCCGGCACGGGTGCGGTTGCCTGGCGACCTCGGGACCGTCGTGGCCGACTTCGGGTTCCGCATCGGCCCGGACCGCAGGCCCGACGCCTGGACAGCGCCCGCGGGCACGGCGGAGGTGACCGTCGCACGTGCTGACGGCGACTCGGTCCAGGTGCCGCTTTAGTGGCGCGTCTCGGAACGTCGGCGAGGTGATCCACGCCCAGCAGGGCGCCTCGCGGCACCCGTCTGACCGCGAGTTCCCCCGGCAACGTTCCGAGCCACACCACTAGCTCCCGTGCCAGGAGCGCCAGAGCGTCGCGTAGGTGCCGCCTCTGGCCACCAGGTCGTCGTGGGAGCCCAGCTCCACGATGCGGCCCGCGTCGACGACCGCGATCCGGTCGGCGTCCTGGGCGGTCTGCAGCCGGTGCGCGATCGCGATCACCGTGCGGCTCTCCCGCACGGCCGCGATCGCGCGCTCGGCGTGCCTGGCGGTGGCCGGGTCGAGCGAGGACGTCGCCTCGTCCAGCACCAGGGTGTGCGGGTCGGCGACCTCCACCCGTGCGAGCGCGAGTTGTTGTGCCTGCGCGGGATCCAGCTCCAGGCCGCCGGCGCCGAGCCTGGTGTCGAGTCCGTCCGGCAGCTCGTCGCACCAGAACGCGTCGACGGTCCGCAGCGCTTCGAGGAGCCGTTCGTCCGGCGCGTCCGGGGCGGCCATCGCCAGGTTCTCCCGCAACGTCCCGATGAACACGTGATGTTCCTGCGTCACCAGGACGATCTCCTGCTCGCCCGCCGCCACCAGGTCCGCGACCGGCACGCCACCCACGAGCACCGAGCCCTCCGCGGGCCGGTCCACGCCGGCGATCAACCTGCCCAGCGTCGACTTGCCCGCACCGGACACCCCGACTACCGCGAGCCGTTCCCCTGGCTGCACCACGAGATCCACGCCGTGCAGCACCTCGTGTCCGTCCACATAGGAGTACCGGACGCCCCGAACCTCGATGCGGTCGCTGTCCGGCACCTCGACCTCAGGCACCGGTTCGACCTGCGCACCGATGCCCTCGATCCGCGCGAACGACGCCCCACCGCGCTGCAGGAACTCGACCCAGAACAGGATGCGGTCCATCGGCTCGACCAGCCGCCACACCCAGAGCGCGGCCGTGACGACGACCTCGATCCGCACACCGTCCGCCGTGTACGCGAAGCCGCCGACGAGCAGCACCAGCACGGTGGGCAGCGCGTTCACGAAGCTGGTCACCGGGAAGAGCACGTTGCGCAGCCCGAGCGTGCGCAGCCGCGCCCGGTACGACCGCGCGATCGTGGCGTCCGCGGCAACCACCATCCGGTCCCGCAGGCCGTACGTCTCGATCGTCCTGCTGCCCTCGCCGACCGCTGCCGAAATCTCGGCCACGTCCCCGTTGGCCTCGCTCTCCGCGAGGTACGCGTCCCGTGCCCGAGCGAGGTACCAGCGCAGCACCCACACGACGAACGGCATCCCGGCCAGAGCGACCAGGCCGAGCACCGGGTCCAGCAGAAACGTCGCCACGAAGACGACCACGAGGTGCACCGCTCCCGCGAGCACCTCCGGAACGCTGTCGCGCAGCGCCTGCCCGACCGTGCCGACGTCACTCGTCACGCGGCTGAGCAGATCACCGATGCTCAGCCTGTCCACCACCCGAGCGGGCAACGCGAGCGAGCGCGCCACCGCGTCTTCCCGCAACGCGGCCAGAAACCGCTCACCCAGACGCGCCGTCTGCAGAGCGCTGTACCGCACCAGCAACAGGTGCGCCACCGCCGCGCCCAGCACGCCCAGCGCGATCTGATCCACAGTGGACGGTGTCAGCGTGCCGTCCTCCACCCCGCCCACGATCTGGCCGAGGAGGTAGGGGCCGACGAGCGCGGCCAACGCCGTCAACGCGGTGAGCACGAGAACGCCGGACAGCGCCCGCCGCTCGCCTCGCATCAGGCGCACGGCCGCGCGCCGCACCTCGCCCCGGTCCGCGATCGGCAGCCGGTTCATCGGCTCGCCTCCAGGTGCACGGTCTGATCCGCCTGTCCGATCCACAACGGCGACGACGACACGACCACCGTGGTTCGCCCGAGCCGCACCTCCTTCACCCGCCGCGCGACCGCCGACTCGGTGACCGCGTCGAGCGCCGAGGTCGGTTCCACGAGCACCAGCACGTCCGGCTCGCTCAGCAACGCCCTGACCAGTCTGAGGCGCTGACGCTGGCCACCGGACACGTTGCGCCCCTGGGACTCCAGGTGCGAGTCGAGCCCGTCCGGCAACGCCTCCACGACATCCACCGCCGCGGCCGCCCAGATCGCCCGGTCCAGCTCGACATCACTGTGCTCGGCCACCGACACCGCCTCCCGCACCGACCCGGCGAACAGGTAGTCGTCGTTGTCCGCCACGACTCCCGGCAACTGCTCCACCGCTTCCCGTGCCGCTGCGGCGTTCGCGGACACCACCACCGTCAGCGCGCCGCTCTTCACGTCCAGCACCGGTGTGTCGGCATCGCTCACCTCTGGCTGGAGCCTCAGCAGCTCGACCACCCGCTGCGCCGAGACCAGTGCGCGGGGAATCGCGTCCGCGCCCTCCATGAAGAACGAGACCGGCACGATCAACGTCGTGACGTACAGGTAGACCGCGACCATCTCGGGCACCGTGATCGCCCCGCTCACCGCCATCCGCGCCACGATCCACGTGACCACCGCGAGGAACAGGGCGGGCAGCCCCCACGTGAGCGCCTGCACCCAGCTCAGCCACGCCGACACCCGGTACCCGTCGCGCAGCACCTGGCGCGACTTGACCTCGAAGCGCTGGGCGAACTCCGCCTTGCCGCCGATCCCGGACAGCACCCGCAACCCGGCCACGACGTCCCCGGCCCACGAGCTCAGCTCGCCCTGGCTCTCCCGGTATCCGGCCTCCACGGCGTGCAACCGCCGCAACACGGGCCCGGTCGCCACCGCGAGCACCGGCACCCCCAGCAACACCACCACGGCGACGAGCGGCGAGATCCTCACCAGCAGGACCGCCGTGGCCACGTACGCGACCACCGCCCCGACACCGGGCCCGGTGCTGGTGAGCGCGTGCGCGATCCTCGCCGTGTCCCCGTTCTGCACGTACGTGAGCTCGCCCGCGGACATCCTGCGCCGCACCACCGCCCCGAGCCGCGTGACGTGCCGCACGACCAGCTGCGCCGTCCGCAACGAGGCATCGGTCCGCACCAGCGTCATGGTCCGGTGCCGCGCGATGAAGACGAGGGCCAGCACCCCGGCCACCACGATCAGCGCCCCGCACCACCACACCAACGCCGCACGATCACCGCCCCGCAGACCGTCCTCAATGGCCTTGGCGATCAAATACGGTGGCACGATCAGCCCGCACATCCACAGCGATCCCCAGAACGCCCCGGCGAGCACCCGCCGGCGTTGCATGCGCACCAGCCACCACAGGTACCGCCAGGGCGATCGGAGATCCGGGCTTCCGGGATCGTCGTAGGGAACATGTCGGGCCATGCACCCGACCTTGCCATCACCCGGAGTTCACCACGACCGATTTCGCCTTCAGCCCAATCGCGCCCACGGCCGTAGCTCCCAACGCCGCGATGACCGCAAACGCGTAGAAGCCCCACGGATAAGCCAACCCAGCCGACAACAAGGCCCCACCGAGCAACGGCCCGCTGATCGCCCCCAACCGCCCAACACCGGCAGCCCACCCGATGCCAGTAGCGCGGTTCTCCTCGTAAACCTGCCCGGCATACGCATAGACCAGCACCTGCGCGCTGAACACGAAGCACCCGGCCAGCAACACAGCCGCGTAGATCGTCACCCCAGGCAACTTGATGCTCAGCAACGCCAAGAACACCACCGCACCGACAAACCATCCGACAGCCGCCGGTCGAACTCCCACCCGGTCAGCGACGGCACCAGCGATCAGAAGTCCAATCACAGCACCGATGTTGAGCGTCAGCAGCAACCCGAGCGCCGCCCCGAGGTCGTACCCAGCACTGCGCATGATCTGCGGCAGCCACGTGTTCAGCCCGTACACCAACAACAACCCCATGAACGAGGCCGCCCAGAAGGCCACAGTGGCCTTCCGCAGCCCGGGCTTGAACAGCGACCCGACCGCCTCCAACGCCGGCGCCTTGCGCGCCGCGGTTTCCGGCAAGTGCCTGACCATCAAGGGAATCAGCACCAACGCGGGCATCGCACCCACCACGAACAACGCCCGCCACCCGAGCTGGGGAATCAACACGATCCCGAGCAACGCCGTGATGACCGCACCCACGTGGTACCCGGTCATGATGAGCGTCGTGGCCCGCCCGCCCTGCTGAGGCCTCGCCTCGTTCACCAACGCGATGGCAGTGGGCAGGCACCCGCCAAGCCCAAGCCCCGCGAGGAACCTGAGCACCCCGAACGTGGTGGCGTCCTGAGCGAACGCACAGGCCACCGTGAACACCGAGAACCAGGCCACCGCGAAGATCATGACCTTGCGCCGCCCGATGACGTCCGTGATGGTCCCGATGATCAGCGCCCCGAGCATCATCCCGACGAGACCCGCGGTGGACACCGCACTGGCCGACGCCGTCGTGAGCAGCTTCTCCTGCAACAGCACGGGAATCACCGTGCCGAGCACGACCAAGTCGAACCCGTCGAGCAACACCGCGGCCCAACACAGCGGCAACACCCATCTGTTCACACGCATCCTCCTCGACGAGGCCCTTGGTGATGCCGTGCATCGTGCGACCTGAGGCCCTGCGATCGGGAGGGTGGTTTCCATTCACCGGAAACTTCATCGAGGCCTGGACATGACGAAGGGCCGCCCCTCCACAAAGGAGGAACGGCCCTTCAGAAAGCCCAGCTACGCCTCAGTTACCGGCAAGCTTCTTGGCGTTGGCCTCGACGTCGTCCAACCCGCCACAGGAGAAGAACGCCTGCTCCGGGAAGTGGTCGAACTCGCCCTTGCACACGCGGTCGAACGCCTCGATCGTGTCCTTGATCGGCACGAACGAACCGGGCTGACCCGTGAACTTCTCGGCCACGATGAAGTTCTGGCCGAGGAAGCGCTCGAGACGACGCGCGCGACCGACGAGAACCTTGTCCTCCTCGGACAGCTCGTCCATACCGAGGATGGCGATGATGTCCTGCAGCTCCTTGTACTTCTGCAGGATTCGCTTCACCTCCTGCGCGACCCGGTAGTGCTCCTCGCCGACGATCGACGGCTCGAGGATTCGAGACGACGACGACAGCGGGTCGACGGCCGGGTAGATGCCCTTCTGGGAGATCGGACGGGAAAGCTCCGTCGTCGCGTCCAGGTGGGCGAAGGTGGTCGCCGGGGCGGGGTCGGTGTAGTCGTCCGCGGGCACGTAGATGGCCTGCAGCGAGGTGATCGACTTACCGCGCGTCGAGGTGATGCGCTCCTGGAGCTCACCCATCTCGTCGGCCAGCGTCGGCTGGTAACCCACGGCGGAAGGCATGCGGCCCAGCAGGGTCGACACCTCGGAGCCCGCCTGGGTGAACCGGAAGATGTTGTCGATGAAGAGCAGCACGTCCTGGTTCTGCACGTCGCGGAAGTACTCCGCCATCGTGAGAGCGGACAGCGCGACGCGCATACGCGTGCCGGGCGGCTCGTCCATCTGACCGAAGACGAGAGCGGTGTCCCCGAGAACACCCATCTCTTCCATCTCGAGCAGCAGGTCGGTGCCCTCACGGGTGCGCTCGCCGACGCCGGCGAACACCGACGTACCGGAGAACTCGCGGGCAATACGCGTGATCATCTCCTGGATGAGCACGGTCTTGCCGACACCCGCGCCGCCGAACAGGCCGATCTTGCCGCCCTTGACGTACGGGGTGAGCAGGTCGATGACCTTGATGCCGGTCTCGAGGATCTCGGTCTTGCCCTCGAGCTGGTCGAAGGCGGGCGCCTTGCGGTGGATGCCCCACTGCTCGCCGTCGCGGCCGAGGCCGGGCGAGTCGAGGCAGTCACCGAGGGCGTTGAAGACGTGACCCTTGACGACGTCGCCGACCGGCACCGAGATCGCGGCACCGGTGTCGGTGACGGTGGCACCGCGGACGAGACCGTCGGTCGGCTGCATCGAGATGCAGCGGACCAGGTTGTCGCCGAGGTGCTGCGCGACCTCGAGGGTCAGCGTCTTGGCGACCGCCTCGAAGGTGATCTCCGTGTGGCAAGCGTTGAACAGCTCCGGCACGGCGTCGCGCGGGAACTCCACGTCGACGACCGCACCAATCACCCGGACCACACGGCCGGTGCGGGTGGTGGTGGCAGTAGCACTCATGTCACTCATCACTTCCTGCGCCACCGGTAAGCGCGGAGGCGCCACCGACGATCTCGCTGATCTCCTGGGTGATCTGGGCCTGTCGGGCCGAGTTCGCCGCCCGGCTGAGGTTCCGGACCAGTTCCGTCGCGTTGTCCGTCGCGGCCTTCATGGCCGTCCGGCGAGCCGCCGACTCCGAAGCCGCAGCCTCCAGCATGGCGGAGAACAGCCTGGTCTTCACGTACTTGGGCAGCATCGCACCGAGCAACGCCTCGGCGCTGGGCTCGAAGTCGTACACCGCGCGCGGGCCCTTGGGAGCCTCACCGGTGTACTCGACCTCCATCGGCGCGATCCGCCTGGCGGTCGGCGTCTGGCTCAGCATGGACTTGAACTCCGTGTACACGACGTGGATCTCGTCCACGCCCTGCGCACCGTTCTCCGTGCCCTCCAGGAACGCCTCCACCAGCGCGTCACCGGCTTCGACGGCGTTGATGTAGTTCGGGGTCTGGGAGAACCCGCTCCACGAGGCGGTGACCTCGCGGCGCCGGAACGTGTAGTACCCGATCGCCTTGCGGCCGGTCACGTACAGCACCGGCTCCTTGCCCTCGGACTTCAGCAGCTGGATCAGCTGCTCAGCGGCCTTGAGGACGTTGGCGTTGTAGCCACCGCACATGCCCTTGTCGCTGGTCACGACGAGGATGGCGGCGCGCTTCGGGTTCGGGCGTTCCGTCAGCAGCGGGTGGTCGAGGTTCGCCGAGGCCTCGGCCAACGCGGAGAGCACGTTAGTGATCTCGTCCGCGTAGGGGCGCGAGGCCGCGACCCTGGTCTGCGCCTTGGCGAGGCGAGACGTGGCGATGAGCTCGTAAGCCTTCGTGATCTTCTTGGTCGAGTTGACCGTGCGGATCCGCTGGCGGAGCTCCCGAATCTGTGCGCCCATGGCTCAGATCACTTCTTGGTGGGCTCGGGCTTGTGGACCTTCACCGATTCCTGGGCGACCTTGTCGGCGTCCATCGCCTTCTCGGGCGCCTCGTTGACGATCGTCGAGCCGTCCGAAGCGGTGAACTGCTTCTTGAACTCGTTCAGGGCGGCGACGACGCGCTTCTGGGCGTCCTCGGGGAACTTCTTCGTCTCCACGATGCTGCCGAGCAGGTCGGCGTGGTTGCGACGCAGCGAGTCCTTGAAGTCCGCGACGAAGCGACGGATGTCGGCGACGGGAACGTCGTCCAGGTGGCCCTTGGTCGCGGCGAAGATCTCGACGACCTGCTCCTCGACCGGGACCGGGGAGTACTGGCCCTGCTTGAGCAGCTCGACCAGACGGGCACCGCGGTCCAGCTGGGCGCGCGACGCGGCGTCGAGGTCGGACGCGAACGCGGAGAAGGCCTCCAGCTCGCGGAACTGCGACAGGTCGAGACGCAGCGAGCCCGCGACGTCCTTCATCGCCTTGATCTGCGCGGCACCACCGACGCGGGACACCGAGATACCCACGTTGACGGCCGGGCGGACACCGGCGTTGAACAGGTCGGACTCGAGGAAGCACTGACCGTCGGTGATCGAGATGACGTTGGTCGGGATGTACGCCGACACGTCGTTCGCCTTGGTCTCGATGATCGGCAGACCCGTCATCGAACCGGCGCCGAGCTCGTCCGACAGCTTCGCGCAACGCTCGAGGAGACGCGAGTGCAAGTAGAAGACGTCGCCGGGGTAGGCCTCGCGGCCCGGCGGGCGGCGCAGCAGCAGCGAGATCGCGCGGTACGCCTCGGCCTGCTTGGTCAGGTCGTCGAAGATGATCAGGACGTGCTTGCCCTGGTACATCCAGTGCTGGCCGATGGCGGAGCCGGTGTACGGCGCCAGCCACTTGAAGCCGGCCGAGTCAGAAGCGGGGGCGGCGACGATCGTCGTGTACTCGAGTGCGCCCGCCTCCTCCAGCGCGGTCTTGACGCCCGCGATGGTGGAGCCCTTCTGGCCGATGGCGACGTAGACGCAGCGGACCTGCTGCTTCGGGTCGCCCGACTCCCAGGCCTTCTTCTGGTTGATGATCGTGTCGATGCAGACCGCGGTCTTGCCGGTCTTGCGGTCGCCGATGATCAGCTGACGCTGGCCGCGGCCGATCGGGGTCATCGCGTCGATGGCCTTGATGCCGGTCTGCATCGGCTCGGACACCGGCTGACGCTGCAGCACGGAGGCCGCCTGCAGCTCCAGGGCGCGGGTGTCGTCCGCGACGATGTCACCGAGGCCGTCGATCGGCTGGCCCAGCGGGTTGACGACGCGACCGAGGAAGCCGTCGCCGACCGGCACGGACAGGACCTTGCCCGTCCGGCGGACCTCCTGGCCCTCTTCGATCTTGTCGAAGTCACCGAGGATGACCGCACCGATGTTGCGGACCTCGAGGTTCAGGGCAACGCCGAGGACGCCACCGGGGAACTCGAGCAGCTCGTTCGTCATCGTGCCGGGAAGGCCTTCGACGATGGCGATGCCGTCGTAGGTCTCGGCGACGGTACCGACCTCTTCCCGGCTGACCTCCGGGGAGTAGCTCGAGACGTACTTCTCGATCGCACTGCGGATCTCGTCCGACGAGATCGTCAGCTCCGCCATGTCGTTCCTGCTCTCACTTCTTCGTTCTTGGGAAAGGGCTCGGGGGCTAGCTGGCGAGATTGCGGCGCAGTGCCGCCAACCGGCCGGCGATGCTTCCGTCGATGATCTCGTCGCCGATCTTGATCGTGAGACCGCCGGCCAGGGCCGGGTCGACCTCGACGTGCAGCGCGATCGGGCGCGAGTAGATCGTGGTCAGCGTCGCGGTCAAGCGGTCTACCTGCTCCGCCGTCAGCGCCACCGCGGACCGGACGTGCGCGACCGAACGCTGACGGCGCTTGGCCGCCAGGTCGGCGAGCTCGCCGAGACCGTTCGCGACGCGCAGACCGCGCGGGTGGCGGACCAGCTGGTCGACCAGCGTCTTGGTGACCGGGCTGACCTTTCCCTCGATGAGGGTGTCGACCAGCGCGACCTTGCCGTCGACGGCACCAGCGGGATCCGCCAGCAGGAGCTCGAGCTCGTGCGAACCCGCCACGATGCGGCCGAGCCGGAACAGCTCGTCCTCCACCGAGTCGAGCTGGCCGTCGCGCTCGGCGCGCACCAGCAGCGTGGTGCGGGCGAGCGACTCGACGCCGTCGACGAGCTCACGCGGGCTGGACCAGCGCGCGGTCACGACGGCGACCAGCACCTGCAGCGTCGCTTCGCTCACCTTGCCCGCGAACAGGCCGCGGACGAGCTGCTCACGACCGGCGGCCTCCGACGAGGCGTCGGCGAGCGCGCGGCGCAGCGAGGACTGCTCGATCAGCAGGCCCAGCACGGCGAAGAGCTCGTCGCCCAGCTTGGCGAGCTCGTCCGTGGACGTGGTGGCGTCGGCCAGCTCCAGCAGCCGCAGTTCCGCGGCTGCCAGAGCTTCACGACTAGCGGCATGCAACGTCATCGGCAGCCTCTACTTGCTCGCCGGCGCCGCGACGGCGTCCAGCTCGTTGAGGAAGCGGTCGACGGTGCCGCGGCGGCGGGCCTCGTCCTCGAGGGACTCGCCCACGACCTTGCTCGCCAGCTCGACGGCGGTGCGGCCGAGGTCGGCACGCAGCTCGGCGACGATCTGGGCGCGCTGAGCGTCCAGCTGGTGCTGGCCCTGCGCGATGATGCGCGCGGACTCGGCCTGCGCCTGCTCGCGCAGCTCCTCGATGATCTGCAGGCCCTCGGCCCGCGCGTCGTCGCGGATGCGCGCGGCCTCGGCGCGAGCCTCGGCCAGCTGCTCCTTGTACTGCTCGAGAGTGCGCTGAGCCTCGGCCTGAGCCTGCTCCGCCTTCTCGATGCCGCCCTCGATCTTGGCCGTCCGCTCCGCGTACAGCGCCTCGAACCTCGGCGACACGAACTTCTTGATGACGAAGAAGAGGAGCAGGAACGCGACGAGACCGAGAATGACCTCAGCCAGCTGCGGAACAACCGGGTTGTGCGGCTCTTCCGCGGCCAGGATCAGGGTGCGGTACACGACGTCTCCTAACGCGTTGAAGGGTTAGGTCAGGCGGTCGCGATGAAGTACACGACGAAGCCGATCAGCGCGAGGACCTCGACGATGGCGAAGGTGGTCCAGGCGAGGCCGAGCAGCACGCCGCGGGCCTCGGGCTGACGAGCGGTGCCGCTGATGACCGAGGAGAAGATCAGACCCACGCCGATGCCCGGGCCGATGGCCGCGAGACCGTAACCGATGGCCGCAAGACCCTTGTTCATGTTGATGGCGTCCTGGGCGATCTGGATAGCGCTCACTGTTGCTGTTCCCTTTCCAACTCGGTCCGCGAGTGTTCGCGGATCGGAGGCTTTGTGCTGTTTGTCAGTGCTCTTCTGCCAGCGCCATGCCGATGTAGCTGGCAGACAGCAGCGCGAAGATGTAGGCCTGCAGGCACATGATCAATGCCTCCAGGAAGGTCAACGCGAGGGCGAAGGCGAAGGACACCGGCGCCACGATGACGGTCAGACCGCCGTTCAGCAGCAGGAACTCACCAGCCAGGGTGAACACCAGCAGCAGCAGGTGACCCGCGAACATGGCGGCGAAAACTCGGATCGCCAGCGTGAGCGGGTTCAGGACGAACTTCTGGAAGAACTCGATCGGGATCAGCAGCGGGAGCACGAACCACGGCGCGCCCGGCGGAACCGTCTGGTGCTTCAAGTAGCCCACAAAGCCGTGCCGCTTGAACCCGACGAAGTGGTACACGGGGTAAACGACGAGCAACGAAACGGCGAGAGGGAAGCCGATGTGCGACATCGTCGGGAACTGGATGATCGGGATGAGCCCGAACAGGTTGTTCACCAGGACGAAGGTGAAGATCGTGAGAATCAGCGGGATGAACGGCTTGAAGTCCTTCGCGCCGATCTGTTCCCTGGCGATGTTGTTGCGCCCGAAGTCGTAGAGCGACTCGGCGGCGAACTGGAACTTGCCGGGGATGACCTTCAGGTTGCGGGTCGCCGCGATGAAGAAGGCGCCGATGATCAAGATCGACAGCACCAGCAGGACCATCGGCTTGGTGACCGAGCCGAAGATCGGCGGGAGGAAGAAGTCCGCAACTCCGGGGGCGACGAACGTGTCACCCTCAGCCAGCACCATCGTGGTCACTGTGTTCCTTCCGGTTCTCCCGGCCGGCGTTCACTCCGCCGGGGGAATCGTCACGATCTGGACTTAACGTACCTTACGGTTCGCAAGCGACTACCAGAGGCACCCCTGCTATCGGGTGTCCCTGGTCTGCGCGGACCATATCAGCAGGTCTCAGGCGCCTTCCGAGGCGGGCACCACCATCTGACTACGGCTGCGCCTGGAGGCTCTGGCCTCCAGGAACGACGTCACCACAACAGTCGCCACCAGGGTGATTCCCAGCGCCTTGGGCTCCAGCCACGACTGGCCGCGCAACAAGATCACCGCCGCCAGCAGCACGATCAGCTTGCCCGTGAATCCACCGAATGCGGCGACCATCACGAACATCGGATCGAGTGCCGCGGTCTTGCGCATCAACAACAACGTCGCGAGGCTCGAAGCGATGGCGATCGCACCACCGATCAATGATCCGATGAGACCAGCGGCCCCCCAGATCACAGTTGACACGACGACACCGAGGACAAACGTGCCGAGCGCGGCCCAGGCGGCCGCGCGGAACATTTCCCCGGCGAGCCGCTGGATCGTCAGCTCGTGCGTGACGGCCTTGACATCGTCGTTCATGCCGCTCATGCACTGAGTGTAGGAACCACCTATACAGCGCTCGCGGGCAGCCCCCTGGTTAACGACGGTTAAGCGGGCCCAAACAACGCGCCGCGTCAATTTCCCGATCGCGCAGGATCTGATCGTGCAACTCCGAGAGCCGCCGCCCCGGCCCCACCCCCAGCTCATCGACGAACAACCGGTAGATCGCGCGGTAGCTCTCCAGAGCATCCGCTGAACGCGCTCCCCTGTGCAGCGCCAGCATCAGGAACTCGGCGAACCGTTCGCGCAACGGGTGAAGCCTGGTCAGCCCGCGCAGCTCGGGGACCAGCTCCCGGTGCGCGCCGAGCTGGATCTCCAACTCGATCCTGCGCTCGAGCGCGACCAGGCGTTCCTCGTTCAGGCGGTCGGCCTCGAACCTCATCGCCTCCGAGGTCACGTCGGACAACGCCGGGCCGCGCCAGAGCGCCAACGCCACGCGCAGGTCACCGAGCTCCGCCCGCGAATCGGGATCACGACGATTCGCCAGGCTGCGAAACCGGTGCAAATCGACCTGATCGGGGTCGACATCGATGCGGTAGCCAGTGGTGCTGCGCAACACGCAGGGACCAAACCGGCCGAGTGCTCGCCGCAGACGTACGACGTAGACCTGCAGCGTCGAATGCGCTCGTGACGGAGGTGCGTCCCAGACCCACTCGATGAGCTCGGCTTCCGACACCGGTCTGCCCGGCCGCAGCAGCAGGGCAGCCAGCAGGCCGCGCAGCTTGCCGGCCCTGAGCGCCACCGCGCCATCGTTGATCGACAGTTCTCCGAGCAGCCCGAACGTACAGCTCTCCATGCGGTCGTCATCCCCCCAGACAGTCAACCGCCGGTCACGGTACCGCTACGTACCGTGTTGCGCAGCTGGTTCTGAACCCGCCAAACCACCTACACGCGGTGTAGGCGACTCGTCGCAGCCGCTGGCTAGCTTCGGTTCGCCGGGCTTCCCGGTGAACCGAAGAGATGGGGGCCGATGATGAGCAAGATCAAGAAAGCGGCGCTGGCGACCGCCGTCGCGATGAGCGCGTTGACCTCGCTGGTGCTGACCGCGCCTGCGGCGAACGCGGACACGAGGGGCTGCAACGGTTCCGGTGGCGGGTACTGCATCTGGGTGCAGGGCTCCGGCAACCACGTGAACAGGGTCGTGGTGGGCGGTACTTCGCTGAGCGGGATTCTCAGCTTCACCGGCCACTACCGGATCTTCGGGCCCGACTTCAGCCGCAACACCGAGGAGAAGGAGTGGAAGTGGTACGAGCGGCCGTACGTCGACCGCAACCAGGACTACCCCTCCGGCTCCAAGTTCTGCATGGAGCAATGGTCTTCGAACGGTCGCGGCGGATGGGACCTGCTGAGCCTGCCGTGCGTCTACACGCCGGTCTAAACGCCATCTGACACTGGAAAACGGCCAGGCAGGACATCTGCCTGGCCGTTTCGTCATGACTTGCGGGCGTCCCGCAGCCGCGGGATCACCGAAACGACAAACGTCACGATCAACCCGATGACGAAGCACGTGGCCACGATGATCGGGTCGAACAACGTGAGCGCCACCGCGCCGAACGCGAGCACACCGGCCCACAAGTAGATGAGCAGTACCGCGCGCCGCTGCGAGTGGCCGATCTCCAGCAACCGGTGGTGCAGGTGCATCTTGTCCGGCGAGAACGGGCTTTCACCGCGCCGGGTGCGCCGGATGATCGCCATCAGCAGATCGAGCAGCGGCACGAACAGCACGGCCGCGACGACGATGAGCGGCGAGAGCAGACCGAGCAGGTCCGCGGCGCTGCCGGTGGCCTGGTTGATCTTGCCGGACGCGCTGGTCGTGGCGGCGGCGAGCATGAGACCGATGAGCATCGAGCCCGAGTCGCCCATGAAGATGCGCGCGGGGTTGAAGTTGTGCGGCAGGAAGCCCAGACAGGCACCGGCGAGCGCGGCGGCGATCAGCGCGGGCGGGTAGGCCTCGACCGCGCCCTGCCGTTCGACGAGCAGGCCGATCGAGAACGCGCACGTCGCCGCGGCGGCGATGAGCCCGATGCCGGCGGCCAGACCGTCCAGGCCGTCGACGAAGTTCATCGCGTTGATCATGGTGACCGCGAGCAGAACGGTGAGCAGAGCACCCTGGTTCTGGTCGAGGCTGATGGTCGCGCCACCGTCCCACGGCACCCACGCGATCATCCACTGCAGACCGAAGAGCACCAGGATGCCCGCCGCCGTGACCTGCCCGGCGAGCTTGGTGAGCGAGTCGAGCTCGAACCTGTCGTCGATCGCACCCACGAGCACGATGACGCCGCCCGCGACCATGACGCCCCACGGGTCGTTCGAGAAGTCGAACGCCGCCCGCAGCACCGGCAGCTGGTGCGCCACGAACATGCCGCACAGCACGCCGCCGTAGATGGCGACACCACCCATGCGCGGCATCGGCTGCACGTGCACGTCACGCTGCCGCGGGTAGGCCACCGCCCCGAGCCGGAACGCCATCGCGCGCACCAGCCCGACGAGCAGGAACGTCACGACGGCAGCGATCAACGCGACGAGCAGGTACTCGCGCACGGGAAGGACGAACGAGGATGCGGGCCCCACGGGCCTACCAATCAATCGGGAGTGTTCGGGGTGCTCGCCACGGTACTCGCGACGACATGATCAATTCTGACACCAGCTGGTCAGCGGGCGACGTCGACCTCGATGCCGAGCACCTCGTCGACTTCTTTCTTGCTGACCGCACCCTCCCGCAGGATCAACGCGTCCGGCCCCGTCAGGTCGACGATCGTGGACGCGATGTTCTCACCGCTCAACCCGCCGTCCAGGTACACCGGCACCGCGTCGCCGAGCTGCTCACGCGCCTCCTGCGCACTCGCGGCCGGCGCGTGCCCGGTCCTGTTCGCGCTGGACACGGCCATGGGCCCGACGTCGCGCAGCAGTTCGAGCGCCACCGGGTGCAACGGCATGCGCAGCATCACCGTGCCGCGCGTCTGCCCGAGGTCCCAGGCCAGGCTCGGCGCGTGCGGCAACACGATGCTGAGCCCACCGGGCCAGAAGGCCTCGATGAGCGCCCGCGCCTGCCGGGGCACGCTGAGGACCAGCCCGTCGATCGTCGTCCAGGACCCGACCAGCACCGGGACGGGCATGTCGGGCCCGCGCCCCTTGGCGTCGAGAAGACTCCGGACGGCTTCGGCGTCGAACGCGTCGCAGCCGATCCCGTAAACGGTGTCGGTGGGAAGGACGACGAGGCGTCCGCTTCGCACCGCACCGGCCGCGGCGGCGAGACCCGCCGCGCGGTTGCTCGGTTCGCTGCAGTCGTAGACCGTGCTCACCTCGGTGAGCCTAGCCAGCCACCCCGACCGGGTGTCGCAAGGCCCCCGGTCACTCAGCGTTCCCTCAGCTTCGGCTCGCTACGTTGGCGTCGATCTGGGGGGATTGATGAAACAACAGCACGACATCGCCACGCCGTGGGTCATCGGGATCGCGGTCTTCCTGGCAATGGCCTTCTTGGCCGTGGTCGCCTTGTTCGGTCTTCCGTTCATCCTGCAGCGCATGAACGACGACCTGCCTGGCAACGTGGACGGCGACCCGTCGTCGCCGGTGATGTTCCAGCTACCGGGCACCGGCCCGGCGATCCAGTACGGCGGTGTCCCGGTCCACGACGCCTGCTCGCTGGTGACGATGTCCGGCTTGTCGTCTCTGGGCGCGCGTCTCTCGCGCGACCACGCCGTCATGCACTCGCACCTGGCCGGCGACGTCCCTCTGGCGGCTTCTGCTGCTTCGGGTTCCAGCGCGGCCAGCACCTGCGCCTACACGCTGTGGGGCCACGAGGTCGTGAACGTCTCGGTGCACCAAACACCGTTCAACACCACCGCCTCGCTCACTCGCCTCGTGGACCAGGCAACCGTTCTGGGCTCTCCGGTCCGGTCCTCGTCCGGCCTGTCGATCGCCTCCTGGCACGAGGAGGTCTCCGAGCACCTGGTGATCTGGAACGCTGACCTGGTCGTCTCCATCTCGTTGCAGACCAAGGACTCCACCGGCGCCTTCACCATCGACGCGCTCATGTCCAACCTGGAACCCCTTGTGTTGTCGCGAATCTCCTCCGGCCCGACCGCACCCATGCGCCACGCCTACGGCTCCCCTTCCAACAACGTGAAGGACCCGTGCACCATCGCCAACGCTGATGCCTACACGGCAGCCTTCCCGTCCTCCGACGGTTCAGCATCCATTGTGGACGGCTTCTATCCTCTGTTCGCCCCGATCCCGGAGTCCGAGGCAGGCCGCGGCAACGCACGTCGCGTCGAACTCTCCTGCAAGCGCAGCAACATCGCCGACTCGGGTCAGCGCCGCACACTGCAGGTGGACCTAGTGGTGTGGGACCGCCCCGAAGCCGCCGCTCGCCACCACCGCAAGGCCCCCGGATCGTTTCTCACCGACAACGTCAGCGTCACCGTGTCCGACGTCAACGCCGCCCAGGTGATCCGTTCAGCCGGAGTGTTCCGCTGACCCGATCGGTTTTGCCTCTGTGGCAACACCTTCCCGCGCGAGTTCGACGCTGGCTTCCTTGAGATCGTGCTTTGCCCACATCCCGTGACCGCCGTGTTCGGCACGTTCGAGCCACCTGATCGGTTGGACGCCATCTGCCGGTTGTGCCTCAACGCGTGGTCCACCGACACCATGCCGATGGACCTCTTGGAACGGCTGGTCGTGCACATAAGTGCCGGGAACTTCCGCCGTGTGGGCTGAGCTTTCGACCACAGGAGGCCTCATGCCGGAGAAGGATCTCGTCAAGCTCGGTGAGGAGATCATCGAACTCTCGACCGCCTGGCCGGGCACAGGCCTGGAGAAGGTGGGCGAGTTCGCCCGCGACCTCGGCAACGTCCTCCTCCCAGAGGACAAGTGATGCGACCGATCATCGGCCTCGCCCTGCTCCTGGTGGCCACGACCGCAATCGGCCTCCTGACCCCGTTGCCACCAGAAGACGTCTGTACAAGGGGAAAGATCTCCAACCTCCACCCGCGGTGACCCGATCGGGTTTGCCCCGCGCGCAACTCCCCTTTCGTCCTCTTACGACCCGGCACCATGCTTCGCATGAACGTCACCGTGCGCGCCGAGGAGCTGGGAGACGACCTGCGCCGCCTCCGCGAGGCTGCAGGCCTGTCCCTGGAACGCGCTGGCGAGCTCATCGACGCCTCCGCCACCAAGATGAGCCGCTTGGAGAACGGCCTGCGCGAAGGCTCCACAGAGGACGTCGCCGCCCTGCTCGCCATCTACGGCTGCGTCGGTCCCCTCCGAACCGAGCTGCTGAAGCTCGCCCACGAGGTGGACCGGCGCGGCTGGTGGCAGCGCACCAAGCCCACGTTCGACGAACGCGTCCGCACTCTCCTCAACCTGGAGCGCAAGGCCGACCTAATCGTCAACTACGAGTGCGCGAACGTCCCCGGTCTGCTTCAACTCCCCGACTACACCCGCGCACTCATGATCGAGTGCGAGATGGTTCCGACCGATGAGGTCGAGCAACGGATGGCGACCCGCATGAGGAGCCACTCCGTCCTCGACCAGCCGAAACCACTCCGGCTGCTCGCACTGATCGACGAGTGGGTACTGCGGCGGCTGATCGGCAGCTCAGCGATCATGGCAGCGCAACTCGACAAACTCGCCGAGTCAGCGGAGCGCTCGAACATCAACATCCGGGTGATCCCCAACAGAGGCGCACACGCGGGCCTCAACGGTGCGTTTTGGCTGCTCAAGCGCGACAGCGGACACAAGGTGGTGTACCTGGAGAACCTCACGTCCAGCTTGTTCCTCGAAGAGCCCGACGAGATCGAGACCTACGAAACCGCCATTCGGCACCTGGCCCGGCGTGCGCTGCCTGCGGAAGAATCGGTACGGAAGATCACCGAACTGGCGCGCAGGTGGGAAACGGGTGAACTGGCGTAAGAGCAGCTACAGCGGAAGCCAGGAAGGCTGCGTCGAGGTGGCGTTGACCACCTCATACGCAGGTGTCCGCGACTCCAAGCATGCATCCGGACCTGCGCTTTCCTTCTCACTTAGCGCGTTCAGGAGCTTCCTGACCAGGGTGAAGTTTTAGCCCAAACAGGGTTAAGTAGTTCAACGCATCCCCCGAACGGGCGCACCTCTGTATGGTCATGAGCCGACCACAGAGCGCAATCGGGGAGGGTCGAGCTTCTGTGTCCGAGGAAGTAGTGACAAGCGGCAAGGTCGGAGCGCTGTCGGGGGGCTCCTGGACCGACATCTTCAGCGGCGGGTTCAAGGCCGTCGCCGAGGCCAGCAAGGCTGTGGCCGTCGCGGTCGAGACCCAGCAGCTGTCCGTCGACCCGCACCTGGTCGACGCCATGATCAAAAAGCTCGACCAGATGCAACAAGAGCTGAGCAAGATCCAGAGAAAGTCGAACGACCTCAGCCGTGACACGAAACTGGGAGACGGCTACGCCCAGGATGTCACCAAGTCCAACATGACGTTCGGTCAGAAGACTGCGCAGCAACTCGTCGAGGTCGCGAAAGCGATCGAATCGCTGAAGACCCAGATCGAGAAGAGTCGCGCCTCCTACCAGAACGTCGACCAGGCACACGCCGACTCGCTCAAGAAACTCAACGGGAAGTCATGAAGCGCATCCTCATCGTCACCTTGATCGGGTTCGCCGCACTCACCGCCGGTTGCACCGGCACCAAGGGCACTCCCACGACGACGACCACTTCGGGTGGCAGCACGCCGACGAGCAGTTCCGACAGCGCTTCGGGGTTGGGGTCGGTCAAGCCCTGCGAACTGCTCACCGACTCCGAAGCAGGCGGACTCGGCTTCAGCGTCCCAGGTGAGCCCGAGAAGTCCGGTACCGGAGCTGGCTGTGACTGGGAAGTCGCGGGCGACGGCGGCCTTCTCGTCAGCGTTCGCACCGACAAAGGCCTCAACGACCTGAACGTCCAGGGCGACAACGTCTCCAAGATCAAGGTCGGCAAGTTCACCGCGACCAAGGTCGAAGCTGACAACGGGTCCAAGGCCAGCTGCACCATCATCATCGGGGTTACGGAGAAGTCGTCCGTCTCGGTCCTCTCGACTCTGAAGCTCACGTCTGAGGACACTGCGGCCTCGTGCCAGCGCGCGTCGAAAGCTGCCGACCTGATCGCACCCAAGCTGTAGTAGCGACGCCCGAGGGGGGATCTCATGGCGCCACCACCCATCAAACCCACCGTTCCGACCCCGAACGCGAACTATCCAGGCCAGAAGCACGAGGAAATGAAGCGCCTGGTCAACGACAAGTACAGCCCTGATGACGCCACGGCAGTCGCCGACACGTGGCGATCGATGGGGGACACGTTCAAGGAACTGGCAACAGACTTCCAGATCTTGATCAACGGCTCACACGACGCGTGGAAGGGCCGGGCTGCTGAGGGGGTTCGGAACGCACTCGGCAAGGTCGGCGCGTTCTCGGATACCACCGGCGACGGTTTTCTGAAAACGGCAGGTGCCATCGAGCAGCAGCGTGAAGCGGCGGTTCAGGCGAACAAGAGCATGCCCGAGCCGGTCGACTTCAACCCCCTCGACATCGCCAAGAAGTGGGCGGGCGCCTCCGTCATCTTCCCGCCGGCGATGGTCGCCTCACCGGTTGAGATGTACATGAAGCACAACGAGCAGCAAGAGGCCAAGGCCGAGGCTGTTCAGGTCATGCAGACGCGCGACAACACCATGATGTCGGCCGCGATGTCCATGCCCACCATGGAGTCAACCCCGCAGGTCACGCACGACCAGGGCGTCACGCAGCCGAGCAGCACCACGCACTCGCAGAGCCTCAGCAACGTCAACGCCAACCAGAGGTTCAGCAACAACACCGGCATGCCGAACATGCCCGCGACGCCGCCGCCCGGCACGAACAACGGCACCACGAATCCGTCCTGGGTCGCTCCGCCGACGACCCCGCCGACGGTTCCGCCGGGCAACAACCTGAACAACCCACCCGGCGGCCAGAACAGGCCTCCGTTCACCCCGCCCGGTGTGCTGCCTCCCGGCATGCGCCCGCCCGGCGGCGGGCAGACCGGGCGGCCTGGTCAGGGTGGGCCCGGTATGGGGCGCGGACCTGGTGGCGGCGGCGCTGCTGGTGGCCGAGGCATGGGTGCCGGTGGCATCGGCAGCGCGGCCGGTCGCGGTGCGGGCAGCTTCGGCCCCGCCAATCCCGGTGGTAGCGCCGGAGTCATGGGCAACGGCCCAGGCGGAGCAGGAACGGGCGCTGGTGCAGGCGCCGCAGGTCGTGCGGGCGCTGCCGGCGCCGGAGGCATGGGTGGCGCTGGTGGCGGCAAGGGTGGCGAGGAGGACAAGGAGCACAAGTCCAACTACCTCATCCCCACCGACGAGTTCTTCGACGACGATCGCATGGTCGCGCCGCCGGTGATCGGCGGATGAAGCAGATCGCCCAGCTCTCCCTGCCCGCGTTCGAGGTCATCTGGGAGGACCTGCGGGCAGGGAGCATTCCCTACCCGTTCGACATCAACCAGCACGGCGAGACGCTCGATGAGCGCGCCCGCATCAAGGCAGCCGTGCACCAGGACCTCGAACGCAAAGGACTCGCGCGGCGCGGGCGGCCGGAGCCTGATCTTGAGGACGCGCTGAACCTGTTGGCGCGCCCCGAACTTCGCGTCATCGCCCTGTGCATGCCGGATCTGAACCAGCAGAAGGTCGTGCGGGCCAGCGTGGTGGCCCGCGGCGGCTACGCGGTGCTGGTGGTCCAGGAGGACACCGGCATCACGCTGAACCTGGTGCAGCCCAACGAGATCGCCACCAGCCTCGCGAACGCCATGCCGCACGGTAGGCCAGGCCCGGGCAAACTGGTGACCGTGCCCGCCCAGGCCTTCGAGAGCCCGCAGCAACAACAAGGCTTCCGGCAAGCGGTTCGCACGGCGGAGAACGACGACGTCCGCATCGCCAAGCAGATGCTGACCGGACCCGCCATCGGCAACGGCCACTTCCTCGTGCAGCTGGGGCAGGGCCGCACCAAACGCGACTTCCCGCCCGTCACGTGGATCGACACGAAGCAGGGCCGCTACACCAACGTCGAGACGCGCAGCGGCTGGTTCACCATCAGCCCCGCCGACAACATGGGCCTGGCAAGACACCTCGGACAGGTACTGGCGATGACGAGCGAGCGATGAACCCGGAACAGATGATCGCGGACCTCGAGTCCAAGGCCCAGCAGCTGCGGCAACGCTCCCAGCAGATGCAGGACCAGATCCAGCACGCCAGCAGCACCGTCACCTCCCCCAACGAGGCGGTGACCGTGCGCGTGGCGCCCAACGGTGCCTTGCAGCACATCGAGTTCTCACCGACAGCGACGCGCCTGACGCACGTGCAGCTGAGCCAGCTCGTCATGCAAACCGTGCAGAAAGCACAGGTTCAGGCGGCTGAGCAGGTGGCGTCCATTGTGGAACCCGAGTTCGGCGGCACCCAGGCGATGGACTTCCTGCGCAGCTTCATCCCGCAGCCAGAGGAAGAGGAACAGCCGCCGCAACAAGAAGACGGCCGGGTCATGAACGAGGTCTCGTGGAACGGCCCGGCACCGAAACCCGCGCCGCCACGCCCTCAGCAACGACCGGATGAGGACGAGGACGGATTCGGGAGCGTGCTGCGATGAGCGGCTTCAGCGTCAACCCGAGCGAGCTGCACGCCTTCGCCAAGGACCAGCTCAGCCGCCAGGCAGCGCTGGAGGCGGCTGCGGACAAAGCCGCCGGGGTGAACCTCGGTGGCGACACCTTCGGCGTTCTTTTGCAGTTCTTCGCTTTCGACGCCGAGGATTCGGCGCACAAGACGGTCGAGGCGATCCGGGAACTCGCCAAGGGAGTCGGCGATGCCGCGGAAGACACCAGGACCACCGCGTCGTTCTACGAGCTGAACGAGGACGCCAACCGCCACCGGTTCGGGGAGCGCTGATGAACACCTGGACCGGTTGGGACTCGGACGGCAAGGTGACTGGCACTGACAACTTCGCCGGCGCTGGTGTCTTCGAATCCCTGGCCCAGACCGTCGACTCGATGGGCAGGCTCGGCGAGGGTGATGCGGCCGAGCTGGGTCTCAACGCCGCCGCACTCGGCCTGGACGCACTTGGCGTGTTCATGGACCCGGTCGGAGCGCTGGCGACGGCGGGAATCGGCTGGCTCATCGAGCACCTCAGCTTCCTGCGCGAACCCCTCGACTGGCTCGCGGGCAACGGTGACAAGATCGAGGCCGCGGTCGGCACGTGGAACCAGGTGTCGCTCGCGATCGCACAGATCGCGGACGCGCAGAGCAAGGCCGTGCAGAGCCAGGTCAGCTCGTGGCAGGAGGCGGCGGCTGAGCGCTTCCGATCGAGTCAGAACCAGCTCGTCGCCGAGATGACCGCGGTCAGCAGGTCGTGCGCCGCGGTCGGTGAGCAGGTCGCCACGGCCGGCACGATCACCGCTGCCGTGCGAGGCATGCTTCGCGACCTCATCGCCATGTTCATCTACGAGGTCATCCGCAACGCGATCATCGCCTTGGCTTCTTCCTACGTTTCGCTGGGCAGCTCGATCGCGGCGTTCTCCGCTTGGGCGGTCGGGCGCGGCGCGGCCGTGCTCGGCAAGATCACTCAACAGATCGCCAAGCTGGTGAAGGTCATCGCCAGGATCGCGGGCAGGCTCAAGAACCTCTTCGCGAAGCTGGGTGATGTCCTCGCGCGACTTGCACGCTTCGGCAAGGGCGGGCGAGCAGTCGACGCCCCGAGCGCTCCGCACGCACCAGCTACCCCGAAGACCGATGCGCTGCGCGACGCGGGAAAACGGCTGGAGGACTGGGGAAACTCACGCCCGACCGCAGGCGAGGCGTTCGACAAGCTCAAGCAAGGCGGACGCGAGCTCAAGGACGGTTACGCGGATGCGGGCAACACCTGGAAGAACAAGTACGAAGAGCCGTACAGCCAGAACGTTCCCTCCAAGCCGTGGCAGCAAGACGCCATCAACGCGTACACGCCGTTCAAACCGATCACCAAGGCCGACGGCTCCGTGACGCCGCACTCGGTTCCGAACGTGCTGGACGGCGGCTACCAGGTCAAGCTGGGCGCGGATGTCCTCCGTGAAACCACCAAGCAGGACGAACTGCAGGAACAAGGCGTGCCGAACGACCAGAAGAAGGCCTTCGAACGACAGCAGGGACATCTCGACCTGTGACCGCAGCCGATGATCAGCCAAGCCGCACCGGCCGGGTGCGCTGGGCACTGCTGCTGACGATGGCGCTCGGCTGCGCGATCGCGGCACCCCTCCTTGCGATGAAGGAAGACCTGACGGCACTCCTGGCCATCGCGGTCGTCCTGGTCTGCGGGGCTACCGCCTGGTTCGCGACGGCACGGTTGCGACCGTGGAGCAGTACTTCCGCGTGGGCAACGTTCGGTGTCGTCGCGATCGCGTTCGTGTCCTCGGTGGGGATGAAGTCCCTCTGGCTGTCGACCTACGGCGAGGCGGCGAACGGCTGCCTGGTGACCAAACGCTCGGAGCACCCTTCCCGCCGCTCACCGACCACCTACAGCAACGAACTGAGCTGCGGCTCGAAGCAGATCCACTACCGCCCGAGCTCCGACTACTCGGCGAAACCCGTCGGGGAGCGGATCGACCTCGTCATCGACCGCACGGGCCTCGGTGTCTATGCCGAACCGGGCACGATCAAACCGACGACCAGCGCCGTCGTCGGCGTCGCGGGACTGCTCGGAGCCGGGTTCGTCGGCGCGGTGCTCTGGTGGCCCGTGAAGAAGCCGAAGAAACGGCCGGACAAGCCCAAGATGCAGCGCGACTTCCTCTAGATCGGCGCACACGCGGTCACGCGCGAGGCGGCGGATCCTCGAGCGCGTGACCGCGTGCCCTCCCCAACGTCAGAACATACGACCGTTTGGCCCCAAGGTGACCGAACGTCGAGTTATTGGCCACGATTTGGCAACTCAGCGCAACTCAGCGCCGGGCCCGGTCGATCACCTCGTCCTCCGTCAGCGGGCTCGGCGGGTGGTGGCTGAGACACATCGGCACGGTGGTGAGCCGGAAACCGGTGGCGTCGGTCGCCACGAAGAACTCACCCCTGGTCAGGCGCGCGATGTCCGGTACCGCGCTGCCCTTGGCCCTCGCCAGTTCCTCGGCCGCGCGGATCTGCGCGGAGGTGCCGAGGCGGCCGAAGATCTGCGTGGTCGCATTGCCGGTGATGCGGTTGTCCAACCCCTTCGGCGCCTGCGTCGCGAACACCAGACCCAGGCCGTACTTGCGCGCCTGGGCGGCCAGCATGCGGGTGCTCTCGGTCGAGGTCGTCGTCTTGCCAGAGGGTGCGACCGTCTGCGCCTCGTCCATGACGAGCAGCCAGCCCAAGGACTGCACCGGGTTGCGCTTGACCCAGGCGAAGAGCTCCATCTGCAGCTGGCTCACGAAGCTCTGCCGCTGCTCCTCCGTCCCCAGGCCGACCAGGCTGATCACCGACACGCGGGCGGTCGCGCCGGGTGACGGGGTCAGGAGCAGGGCCGGGTCCACCGGTTCGCCCGCTGCCGCGAACAGGCGGTCGGTGATCATCGCGGCCTTCAGGGTCTCCGCCATCTCACCTGCCATCGCGCGGGCGTTGGCCATGTCGGTGACGCCGTTCGGCAGGTCGGTCAGCAGGTCGACGAAGGCCGAGAGCTCCCGCTTTCCCATGCCCGCGAACGCCTTCAGGGCGTCCCGCAGCACCGCGCGAGATCGCTGGTTCTTGACGGTCGACGAAGCCACGCCGGCGCGGGGAGCCAGCGCCGACACCGCGACGTCCAATGCCATCTCGAACTCGTCCGGATTGTCGAGGACAGAGGCGAAGTCCGGCAGCGGTTGGAACGACAACGGCCTGCCGGACTGCCGGTTGGGCGTCCACACCACGACTTCCGTGCCGTTGAGATAGGCACGCGCGCGTTCGGCATCGCCGGTTCCCCACCGCGGCGGCGGGGTCGGCCACGCGTCGCCGAGGCGGGCCAGGTCGTTGTTCGGATCCAGGACGATCGCCGACACGCCCCGCAACGCGCACTCCTCCACCAAACGCCGCAGCAGCACCGTTTTGCCGGAGCCGGTGCCGGCGCAGATGAAGACGTGCTCCCGCAACGTCGCCAGGTCCACGGAGACATCGCCGATCGGCACACCCGAAGCGTCCACCGGTTCCGCGGTCAGCTGACCGGACATCGCGGGGAACACCGTCGGCAGCACCCCCGCCAGCAGCTCGGTGTCGCTCGCCGGCTTGCGCGCCATGAGCCACCCTGGCAAGCGTTGATCCTTCGACGCGAGCATCTCCTTCAACGCGAAGAACGTCCGCAGATCCGACTCGGTCACCGGCACGTCCCGGCCACCGGCCTCGCGGAACGCGGTGACGGACTCGTGGGTGACCTTGCCAGAAGGCCACGGCTGGTTGCGCAACAGGATCAGCTTGCGCCGCTCGGTCTCCAGATGGTGCGCGGCCGCGCTGCGTGCCTTCGCCAGTCGTGACTGCGCGGCACGGGCATTGGAGTGGGCGATGGCGCGGAACGCCCAGTGCGCCTCGTTCTCGGTGTCCTCGTCCAGCGTGCGGATCAGCCTCGCGTGCAACGCCGGTTTCACGGACGGCGGTGACTCCAGGCTCCAGCCGTGGTCGTTCTCCCCCAGCTCGGCGATCCACGCGGTCAGCGCCGCGGACAGCAGACCCGGCACCACCTCGTCCTCAGTCGACTGATCGAGGGCGGGACGGACATCCGCCTCCGCGCGCAGCTTCTCGAACACGGCGTCCAGCGCACTCAGGTCGTCCTCTGCCGGAGGCGGCGGCGCGGGGACGGGTTCCGCCTCGGCGTCGAACCTCTCCAGCTCGCGCACCTCGCCGCTGCGCAGACACCACCGAGCGTGTTCGTCGATGCGCTGCAACAACTTGCGCGGCGTGTACTGCTGCATGCCGGCGAAGGCGTACTTGCTGATCGGCCACGTCGGGCTGGGCGGCACGAACTCCAGTTCCCGGTAAGTCACCGCGAGCCGCTTCTCCACCAACGCGCGTGCCAGCGTGCCGTTCGGGATGTCGGAGAGCTGCTGCTCCGTCCGGAACCGGTCGGCGAACGTGTCCGCCGCCTTGTTCCGCAACGACTCCCAGACGTGCGGCAGGCACGCGACGAGCGACAACGTCCTGCTCGTGTGGTCCCGCAACGACATCAGACCTTCGCCGACCAGACCGAACAGCTGATCGTCCGCACCGGAAGCACCGGAAGCACCGGAAGCACCGGTGGCCCGCTTCGACACCGCGACCAGCTGGTCGATCTGGTCGACGGCCACCACGATCGGCCCGGTCAGCGCCAGCAGCCTGGTGACCTCGCCGACGATGTCCTGCGGTCGCTTGGGATGCGGCCTGATCCGCCAGGTCTCGCGATCACCCGGAGTCGTCTCCGGCATCCCGCTCAAGTAGTCGTCACCGATGTTGGACAGGCGGTCGTCCGGCGACGCGAAGAGCACCAGCGCGCGCAACGTGTCCTGGCACTCCTGCCACGCCAACCGGTTGTACCTGCGCACCGACCCGACGAACTCGTCCACGCTCGTCACCGGTGTGCCGGTCAGTGACGACAACCGGTGCAGGAACTGCGCGACCTGGGTCCGGCCATCCGCACCCGGCCGCACGAGCCCCTCGACGAACGCGTTCGCCGTGTTCGTCCAGAAAGCGTTGCCCTCCATGAGCTTGACCAGGAAGAAGTAGCCACCCGTCTCCTGAACCTGCCCGCGCACCCAGCCGAGCAGGTGCGTCTTGCCGACGCCCTTCTGCCCCTGGATCACCAGCCCGATCGGGCTGGGTCCGTCGCTGCGGTCGGCATCGGCCAGGCCCGCGAGCACGGCCTCCTCGACCTCGGTGTGCAGGCCCTCGACGTGGAACTGCGTGCCGCCCCAGACGTCGTCGGGGGTCAGCGCCCAGTTGAACCGCAACGCCGCCAGGGCTTTGCGCTCCTCGGGAGTCATCGCGCACCGATCGCGACGAGGTGGCGGTCCTCCCCGCCGATGCGGATGGCCGCGGCACGGTCCTCCTGCGTGAGCACCTTCTGGTTCGACTCCGGGATGATGTTGACGTCCGCAGCCCGGTTCAACCGGTGCAACGCCTGGTCCACCTCAGCGCGGGACTCCCCGTCGAGCGCGTCGCGCAACGCCGCAAGTCCAACCCACGCACGGGGTTCCGGCGCCAGCTTCGCGTACGCGGCACGTACCCGCACGTCGATGGCCAGCTCTCCCGCCTCGAACACCTCGTGCAGGCGCAGGCCGGACCGCTCCAGGAACCGCGCGAGGCTGCCGAGCACCGCGTACAGCGCCCCACCCGCAGACTGAGCCCTCGGTGGTGCTCCGGCGGTCAGCTCGGACACGCACCACGCCCAGCCCGCGTCGGTGAGCTTGTGGTTGTACGGCAGGTTCCTCCTCGGCTGGGCGCTGGTCACCAGCCCGAGCGCGTTGAGCCCGCGGCGTTCGTCGCCGTCGAGGCGGAAACCGGCGAGTTCCGCGAGCTCGTTGTTGGAGACCTCCCGCGCCTCGGCCATCAGCGTGAGCAACGCCGCACGCTGCTTGATCCCGAGCTCCCGCATGCTCTTCCCTCTCACCCGATCACCTCGAAGCGGTCCACTTTCAGTTCAGCGCGCTGCCCAGCGCTCACCAGCCGCCCGGAGACACGCGCCTTGTGCCCTTCCTTGCGGGCGGTGACCGCCGCGTCGAACCACGTCAGGTCGGTGATCCGCATCCACACGGTGTCGACCTGAACCATCCGGTCCTCGCGCACCACCCACACCGGTCCGGTCACGGTCACAGGCCCCAGGTCCGTCGCCTCACGCAGAAACCTGGCTCCTGCCTGGATTCGTGCACCCGCGCGCTCGCCGAACATGACCTCGGAGGTTCCGCCGCCCGCCCAGCGGAACGAGAACCCGAAGGGCAGCAACGACTTCCTGCCCGCGAGCCCGGTCATCGCGTCGCACAGGTCCGCCGAGGCGCCGGCGATGACCGCGTGCCGGAAAGCCGCCGGATCCTCCTCGGCCACCGCCACGCTCACCGCGTCGAGAGCCGTGTTCAACCGAGCCAGCACGCGCCGCGCGTAGTCCTCGGCCGGTACTCGGACCGGCAGCACGCAGCTGCCCGCGCGCGACGGGCCGACCTGCATCCGGTCGACCAGGTCGTGCACCTTGTTGGACAACCTGCCCCGCGACCCGATGAACGCACCCTGGTCCACCGCCCTCGTCGTGGCGTGCACGACACCGATGAGACTGGCAAGGCTGTCCACCGCGAACGACAGCGGAGACCAGGCACTCGGCACCTCCGGCGGATGCGTGTGCACGCTGATCATGTCCGCGGACGGCTCGCCGATGTCGAGCGCGACATCATCGGCGGCACGGCCTTCCAGCGCCGCGACGCCGTGCAGCAGCTCGCGGATCCGCAGTTCCGCGTCGTTCGTCCCGTCCCGCGCGGGCACCAGCACCTCAGCGCCACCGTCGTGCGCCCACACCGTCACCGTGCTCCACACCTGCGGTTGCGGATACCAGCCCGTGGCACGGAGGTAGCGGGTGACAGCATCCACCGGCAGCGCGGTCATCGGACACTCCGCAGCAACTCGCGCAACGCCGGTCCGGTCAGCACCCTGGCCAGCGAGATCTGCACAGGACGGCTCCGCGAGCGATCCGGTGCGGACACCGGGACCTCGTCGCCCATCGGGTGGAAGTAGCCGAGATGCCGCAGCACCATCCCGTCGGACTGGAACGACACGTAGGCCTGATCAGGCGGCAGCACCAGCAGGAAGAGGAAGCGCGGCACCGTGAAGTCCTGTCCCGCCAACCGGTTGAAGCACAGCTCGTCGAGCCCGTCGTAGCACCACTCCGCACCTTCGCCACTGGGCTCAGCCGTCCAGACGACCCGCGCCTCGATCGCGGGGAAGACCGAGGCGGGGAAGCGGAACCCGAAGTCGACGCCGTCAGCGGCCACGTCGCAGGCGGACACGTGCAGTCCGGCGGCGGTGGCCAGCGCTCGCACGTATCCACGCGCCAACTCCACCGGCTCGGACACCCGTCCGAAACTAGGACCGGACGGACCACGGACCGCCAGGCGTCGAGTTATTGGCCAGGATTTGGCAACTCCTGCCACGCGGTGACCATGTTCACCGCGCTCCGCAACGTCGTGAGCCCTTCCCGGAAAGCGGTCATCGGACGCCGCAGCGGGACGCTCACCAACTCCGCCCTCGCCGTGCTGGCGAGCAACAGCTCAAGCGCGTCGACGAGCTCGGTCAGAGCCGCCCCGCCAGGCCCGATCGGAACCGGCCCGGCCCGCAGCAAGCGGTCGACCTCGCAGACCCTGCGTTCGTACGCGCGAGCGGTGTCCCGCAACCGCAACGCACCCGGCAGCAAGGCCTCGGCCCGTGTCAGTTCATCGCCGTCGGTCCGCACGACGTCCTGGAACTGCTGCAGCACCTCGGAAACCAGTGCCACGACATGACCGGTGTCGAACCCGAAGCGCTCGATGTCGGCGACGGCCTCTGCGGCGTCGGGCACGTGCAGGTCGGCGCCGGTGACCAGCCGCCGTTCGGCTTCCTCGACGTGATCCACCAGCTCGCCGGCCAGGCCGAGCATCGTGCGCCGCCACGCGGGTGAGGACGGGCCGTCGAGCCACGCCTCGCGGACGCTGCGGTGCTGGCGCTCCACGATGATCTGCACGGCCAGGTCCGGGTTGTGGTCGGTGAGGTGCCCCTGCCCCAGCAGCACGACCGGTAGGAGCAGGCTGCGGACGCCGTCCACGAAAGCCTGGTTGTAGAAGACGAAGAGCTCCTCCCGGCAGTACGGGCGGTCGAAGTAGCGGCGAGTCAGGACCGGGATGAAGACGGTGGCACTGCGCACCGACGCCCTGATGGCGGGCTGGGCGAGGTCTCCCCAGCCGATCTCGTCGCGATCCAGGAAGATCTCCAGGTCACGTCCGCGGTCGGCGTAGGCGTAGTGGCGCAGGGAGTCCCTGAAGTCCTCGACGAAGCCCATGACGAGGTCGTCCTGGCGGGCGTAGCTCAGGAAGCAGCGGATCGGCGGGGCGTCCGGGAAGGGCGTCATTTGCCCTCGTTCGGCGCATTGACAATTCGCAAATCTGTCACCTCTGGTCAATTCCGAGCTCGACCGACTATTGTGCCAGCAAACACCAGAGAAGGTATTGCAAAGCACACTAACAACACCTCTGACCTGCGTAGATGACCAGCGGTCGATTCAATGACAGAAAGTGGACAGGACAATGCCATCTCCCCCGGACGACGCTGGACACATTCCGAAGTCGTCCGGCGCCGATCGCCGGGAGTGGATCGCCGCTCGGACTCGGGCCGGCCTCACGGCGCGGACCGCTCGCGCCCGGCTCAGCGGTGGACGTGACCGCGCCGATCTCGACGCCCTGCAGGCTCACCGGCGGGTTGTCCGGGAGCAGCAACGACAGCGCGCTGTGCGAGGAGTGCGGGGGAAGCTCATGAACGAACGGAACTTCGTCCACATCGGACACATCAAGGACGTCAGCACGGTGCTGCGGCTGCTCGACGAGCTGCGCGAGGACCTGAACGACGCGAAGGCGCCCACGTCGACCATCGAAACCGTTGACGATCTGCGGGTCGAGGCGCGCAAACCCAAGCCCAGCAAGGACATCACGGGTCATCTGATGGAGAAGCTGGCTGACCGCGGCCTCGGTGAGCAGATGAAGGAGCTAGAGAAGGCCTTCGACGCGCTGTTCTAGGAGACGCGGCGGGCGGTCGCGAAGCGCGGGCGGCCTGCCAGATCAGCGTGGTCGAGAACGTCCGTCAGCACCCGGCGCGCGGAGAGCAGGGCCGGCACGGACTCGCCCTGCGTGTCGTCGTGCTCGATTCCGACGAAACCACCTGGACGCAGCCATCGCGCGGCTGCGGACACCACGTGCCGGATCACGTCCAGGCCGTCAGGACCGGAGAACACCGCGTGGTGCGGATCGTGCACGCCGACCTCCGGCTGCACTTCGACACCCTCTGGCACGTAAGGCGGATTGCACACCACGAGATCCACGTGACCGTCCAAATCGGACAGCAAGGAAGGATCCGTGGCGTCGCCCGAGTGCAGCCGGATGGGCGTGTCCCCGGCAGCAGACCGCGTTTCGGCGTTGCGGCGGGTCCAGGAAAGCGCCTGCGGATCGATCTCCACCGCGTGCACCACCGCGTCCGGGCGGGCGTGAGCGATCGACAACGCCAGGGCGCCCGTGCCCGTGCACAGGTCCACGACCACGGGCGAGGAGACGCCGACGAGGGCCTTCAGGCCCCACTCCATCAGCAGCTCGGTCTCCGGCCGCGGCACGAACACGCCTGGGCCGACCTCGACCGAGATCGAGCCCATCGGAGCCCAGCCGAGGATGTGCTGCAGCGGAATGCGGGAAGCCCGCACCAGCACCAGCTTGTGCAGCTGGTCGATCACCTGCGGATCGACCAGCGGGATGAGCGGCAGCCGGCCCCGTTCGACCCCGAGCACGTGCGCGGCCAGGTACTCCGCGTCGACGCGCGGGCTGTCCACCCCCGCGTCGGAGAGGATCTTGGCCGCCTCGGAGATCGCGAGACGGAGCGGCTGCCGGTTCATCATCGGGTGGAAGTTATCTCAGAAGTTGATCATGTGCCCGGCCAGGCCGTGCACCGCTTCCTTGACGGCCTCGGACAGGGTCGGGTGCGCGTGGACGTTGCGCGCGACCTCGTGGACGGTGAGGTCCCACTGCTGCGCCAGCGTCAGCTCGGGCAGGAGCTCGGTGGCCTCGGGGCCGATGATGTGGCCGCCGAGCAGCTCGCCGTGGGTCTTGTCGCTGATCAGCTTCACGAAGCCGCCGGGGTCGGCCAGGCCGTGCGCCTTGCCGTTGGCGGTGAACGGGAACTTCGCGACCTGGACGTCGTAGCCCTTCTCGCGGGCCTGCGCCTCGGTGTAGCCGAACGACGCGATCTGCGGCTGGCAGAACGTCGCCCGCGGGATCATCACGTAGTCGAGCTCCATCGTCTCCGCACCCGCGATGGTCTCGGCGGCGATGACGCCCATCGACTCGGCGGTGTGCGCGAGCATCAGCTTCGCGGTGACGTCACCGATGGCGAAGATGTGCGGCACGGACGTGCGGCCGCGGCCGTCGATGTCGATCGCGCCGCGGTCGGTCAGCTTCACGCCGGTGTTCTCCAGGCCGTAGCCCTCGACGCGCGGCACGAAACCGATGGCCTGCATGACCTTGTCGGCTTCCAGCACTTCCTGAGCGCCGTTCTTCGACACCGTCACGCGGACCTTCTGGCCCGACTCGTCGATCGACTCGACGCGGGTGCCGACCCGCACGTCGACGCCCAGCTTCTTGTAGCGCTTGAGCAGCTCGGCGGACACCTCTTCGTCCTCGAGCGGCACCATCCGGTCGAGGAACTCGACGATGGTGACCTTCACGCCGTAGTTGTGCATGACGTAGGCGAACTCGACGCCGATCGCACCCGCACCGGCGATGATGATCGACTCGGGCAGCTGCTCGGTCATGATCTGCTCTTCGTAGGTCACGACGCGGTCGGACACCTGCGTGTTCGGCAGCAGGCGGGTCGTGGCGCCCACGGCGATGATCGCGTGGCCGAAGGTGATCGTCTCGTCCCCGACGGTCAGCGTGTGGTCGTCGGTGAAGTTGGCCCACCCGTTGTACTCGGTGATGCCGTTCTTCTTCATGAGGAAGTGCACGCCCTTGACGCGCCCGTCCGCGACCTTGCGGCTGCGCTGCCACGCGGCGCCGTAGTCGAAGCTGACGGTGCCCTCGACGTTGATGCCGAACGTCTTCTGCTCGTGCGTGAAGATGTGCGCGAGCTCAGCGTTGCGCAGCAGCGCCTTCGACGGGATGCAGCCGACGTTCAGGCAGACGCCGCCCCAGTACTTCTCCTCGACGATGGCGGTCTTCAGCCCGAGCTGAGCCGCACGGATCGCGGCGACGTACCCGCCGGGACCCGCACCCACGACCACGACATCAAAGTGTGCGCTCATAAGCACACCCTAGGTCCCGAGCTGCTCCTGCAAGAACTCAACCGTCCGTTTCCAGGCGTTCGCCTGAGCATGCGCGGTGGCCTGCGGAACACCACCACCCGAGAAGGTGACACCGGGCCCCGGATAGGTCACCTCGGTCGCCGGACGGTACGGCGGGGCCGCGATCAGGTGTCCTGCCTCGGGATACACGACGTGCTCGAACGGGAACGGGTGCTCGTGATCCTTCAGCCGCCGCATCGCGACGTCGCTCAGCTCGGTCGACGGCCACCCGTCGTCGTGCCCGGACGAGATGAGCAACACACCGCCGACGATGTTCTCGACGCGGATCTCGGTGTCCTCGGGAATGCCGTCCGACGTGTCGAAAGCGAGCCGCAGCGGCACGGGCTCACCGTTGACGATCTTCGACCGCAGCTCGTCGCCCACGTAGTACGGCAGGTACGGCAGCGGCTCGCCCTTCAAGGTCCACGACGCCGCGTCGTGCTGGAGGATCTGCAGCAGGTTCGCGCCGGGCCCGATCCCCTGCGTCACCACGCCGCTGCCCACCACGCTCACGACGGCCCTGACCTGCGGGAACGTCGCAGCGACCAGCAACGCCAGCTCACCACCGCGCGAGCCACCGATGACGCCGATCTCGCCGCAGCGTTCGGCGAGGTACTCGATCGCCGTGCCGAAGTACTCGAGCGGGATGTCGACGAGGTGCTCGGGCAGGTCCTTCATGCCGAAGTAGCCGAGCGCGAACGCCACGAACCCGTGCGCGGCCAGCAACGCCGCGTCCGACTCGTGCAGCCCGCCCTCCGAGCCACCCAGCACGATCACGCCCGGCAGCTCGGCTCCGTCGTCCTCAGGGGCGAACAGCGTGCCCACGAGCCCGTTCTCCCGCACCTCGACGCGCTCGACGCCCTCGGGCACGGTCAGCCGTTCGAGGAGGCGGTCACCGACGCCCTCCACCGACAGGCACATCGGGCTCGGCTTGCCCCCGGTGTGCTCCAGCGACCAGAACAACCCCATCGGGTCGACGCCGCGATAGCTGCCGTCGACCGGCGCGTGCCTGGTCAGATCAACGACACCGCGGTCGTCGGCGGTGAAGACGGCATGGGACGCACGGTCGCCTGTGGACAGTTGAACGGTGATCTCGTCGCCGGGCTTCAGCCCCACGACGACGATGTCGACCGGTTGGTCAAGAGGCGCGACTTGGGGATTCACCAGGATCTCGGCCACAACGCGCCCCTCTCACGTCGGATTACCCGCCTGCGAGCCGTTCTGCCCGGTCGGCGGCGGCCAGCGCGTCCACCACCGCGTCCAGGTCACCGTCGAGCACCTGGTCCAGGTTATGCGCTTTGTACCCAACCCGGTGATCAGAAATTCGCGATTCGGGGAAGTTGTAGGTCCTCACCCGTTCACTCCGGTCAACGGTCCGGATCTGGGTGCGACGCGCGTCACTCTGCTCCTGCGCCTTCTGCTCCTCCGCGAGCGCGGCGAGGCGGTACCTCAGCACGTCCATGGCGCGCGCCTTGTTCTGCAGCTGGCTGCGCTCGTTCTGACAGGAGACGACGATGCCGGTCGGCAGGTGCGTGATGCGGACCGCGGAGTCCGTGGTGTTGACCGACTGCCCACCCTTGCCCGACGACCTGTAGACGTCGACGCGCAGGTCCTTCTCGTCGATCTCGACCTCGGCGGTCTCCTCGGCCTCCGGGAACACGAGAACGCCGGCCGCGGACGTGTGGATGCGTCCCTGCGACTCGGTGACGGGCACGCGCTGCACCCGGTGCACGCCGCCCTCCCACTTCAACCGGCTCCACACCCCGTCCGGCGTGGCGGACTTGGTCTTGATGGACACCGTGACGTCCTTGAACCCACCCAGGTCCGAGTCCGTCCCGTCGAGCATCTCGACCTTCCACCCGTGCCGTTCCGCATACCGGGTGTACATGCGCAGCAGATCGCCGGCGAACAGTGCGGACTCCTCGCCGCCCTCGCCGGACTTGATCTCCAGCAGCACGTCGTCCCCGTCGTGCGGGTCACGCGGCAGCAGGAGCTCGGTGAGCTTCTCCTCCAGCTTCGGGAGCTGCTCCTGGAGCTGCTCGACCTCTTCCTGGAACGACTTGTCCTCGGCCGCGAGCTCCTGCGCGGCCTCGAGGTCGCTCTTGGCCTGCTCGATCTCGCGAGCCGTCTTCACGATGGGCCCGAGCTGGGCGTACCGCTTCCCGAGCTTGCGCGCGCCCGCCTGGTCAGCGTGCACGCTGGGGTCGGCGAGCTTCTTCTCGAGCTCGTCGTACTCGGCGAGCAGGCTGTCCAGCGACTGCGACACTTGAGGACTCCTTGTAGTCGGGCTCGAAGACGGCAAACGGCGCCTGCCTCGGCACGAATGCCGAGGTCAGGCGCCGTTGAAGCAGCTACTTGTTGCGCTTGCCGTAACGCGCCTCGAAGCGCGCGACGCGACCGCCGGTGTCCAGGATGCGCTGCTTGCCCGTGTAGAACGGGTGGCAGTTCGAGCACATCTCGACGCGAACCTCGGTCGCCGAGGTGGTGCTGCGCGTGGTGAAGGCGTTGCCGCAGCTGCACGTCACCTCGGTGACGGTGTACTCCGGGTGGATTCCAGTCTTCAAGATCTTGTCCCTTTCAAGGATGGCCGCCGGGTCCCAGTTGGTGAACGGGTGAACCGGAGCCGGACTCGACCATTTAGTTTGCCAGACGCTTCAACACCAGCAAAAACGCGGTTGTTCCCGAGCCCTTCGCAGCACGTCGCAGGTGGCGGAAGTCACAACCACTCAACGTCTCTGATACGCCGTTCGGCGCAAGGTGCGGCCGTTCGGCCACATACGGCTCCGTGTTGTTGGTGAGCTTCCATCACACTGTGTGCCGTGTTCTGCACTGCCGAGCGGCCCCTGAGCCAGCGCCTGTGGCTGGCCGTGCCGTTCCTCTTCTCTTTCGCCGTGTTCGGCCTGATGGGGTCGGCAGGCCTGATCACCGCGTCCTGGAAGACGGTGGCGCTGTCGCCCATCGTGTCCGGGGCCGGCGTGGCGGTGGCCGCGGCCATGTCGAGCGGCGTGCGCTGGAGGCGTCCGTGGCAGCGGATCTGGCTGCGGTGGCCGTACCTGGTGGCGGTGCTGGCGTTCGGGGTTGTGGTGGGCGCGGTGGAGGTTCCCGCGCTGGTCACGACGGTGGTCGGGCTGCCGGTGCTGCTGGGGCTGGTGTTCCAGTGCCTGGTCCAGAACGACGAGAGCCAGCCGGCCTCGGACTGCCGCTGAAGGAACCGCGGTCCACACTCGGCATTCGAGTGACACAGATGCGAAAGACCCCCGGTGACCAGCACCGGGGGTCTTTTCACGTGAAACTTGCGCGAGCGATCAGTCCTGCTCGGCGCCCGGCGTCGTCTTCGCCACCTGCATCAGGAACTCGATGTTGGTGCGCGACTTCCGCAGCCGGTCCAGCAGGAGGTCGATCGCCTGCTGGCCATCGAGCGCGTGCAGCACCCGACGCAGCTTGTGCGTGACCGCCATCTCGTCCGGCGAGAGCAGCAGCTCTTCCTTGCGAGTACCCGACGAGTCGACGTCCACAGCCGGGAACGTCCGCTTGTCCGCGATCTTCCGGTCCAGCTTGAGCTCGGCGTTGCCCGTGCCCTTGAACTCCTCGAAGATGACCGAGTCACCGGCGGAACCGGTCTCGACCAGCGCCGTCGCGATGACGGTCAGCGAGCCGCCGCCTTCGATGTTGCGGGCGGCACCGAGGAAGCGCTTCGGCGGGTACAGCGCAGTCGAGTCGACACCACCGGACAGGATCCGGCCGGAAGCCGGGGCAGCCAGGTTGTACGCACGGCCCAGACGCGTGATCGAGTCGAGCAGCACGACCACGTCGTGGCCCATCTCCACCAGACGCTTCGCCCGCTCGATCGCGAGCTCGGAGATCGTCGTGTGGTCCGACGGCGGCCGGTCGAAGGTGGAGGCGATGACCTCACCCTTCACCGAACGCTGCATGTCGGTGACCTCTTCAGGCCGCTCGTCCACCAGGACAACCATCAAGTGGCACTCGGGGTTGTTCGTGGTGATCGCGTTGGCGATCGACTGCAGCACCGACGTCTTACCGGCCTTGGGCGGCGACACGATCAGGGCGCGCTGGCCCTTGCCGATCGGCATCACCAGGTCGATGACACGGGTGGTGAGGATGTGCGGCTCGGTCTCCAGGCGCAGACGCTCGTTCGGGTAGAGCGGCGTCAGCTTGGTGAAGTCCGGGCGGTTGCGCGCCTCTTCCGGGTCCAGGCCGTTGATCTTGTCGACGCGGACCAGCGGGTTGAACTTCTGGCGCTGCTGCTCGCCGTCGCGCGGCTGGCGGACGGCGCCGGTGAGGGCGTCGCCGCGGCGCAGGCCGTACTTGCGGACCAGCGACAGCGAGACGTAGACGTCGTTCGAGCCGGCCAGGTAGCCCGACGTGCGGACGAACGCGTAGTTCTCCAGCACGTCCAGGATGCCCGCGACCGGGAGCAGGACGTCGTCGTCGCGGACCTCGGTCTCGCGGTCCGGACGCTCGCCGCCCTCGTTGCGACCACCGCGGCGGCGACGGTCGCGGAACCGGCCACGACGGCCGTCGCCGTCGTCGTCGTTCTGCTGGCCACCACCCTGGCGGTCGCGGTTGCGGTCACGCCCGCCGCGGTCACCACGGTCCTGGCGGTCGCCGCGGTCGGAACGCTCGCTGCGCTCCTGGCGGTCGCCACGGTCCTGACGCTCACCGCGGTCAGAGCGGTCACCGCGGTCGGAACGCTCGTTGCGCTCCTGGCGGTCGCCACGGTCCTGGCGGTCACCGCGGTCCTGACGCTCGGAACGCTCGCCGCGCTCGGGACGCTCAGTGCGCTCCGGACGTTCGGCACGCTCAGTGCGCTCGGCGCGTTCAGGGCGCTCGGTCCGCTGCTCGGCCTGCTGACCGTCGCCGGCCTCGGCGTTTCCGCCACCACGGCCGGAGCGACGACGGCGGTTGCCACGGCGGCCGCCCTCGTCGGACGAGCCGGACTCGGCAGGGGCAGCGGCGGCGGCAGCGGGCTTCTCCGCTACCTCGAGCTGCTGCTGAACAGGCTTCTCGGCGACTGCGGGCTTCTCGGCGACCGGAGCCTTGACGGCAGCCTTTTCGGCTTTCGCAGGCTTCTCGGCTTTCGCAGGGGCACCAGAGCCCTGCTTCTCCTTGATGGCCGCGATCAGGTCGCCCTTGCGCAGACCTGCGGTTCCGGTGATGCCCATTTGGCCGGCGAGCTCACGCAGCTCCGCGAGCACCATGCCGGACAGACCCGCGCGGCGGCGCGGCGTCGTGCCGTTCGAAGGGGTGGACAGAGCGGTCTCCTCGGCTCCAGAACCAGAAGCAGCTGCGACATCGCTGCTCAGCAAATCGGTGTTGCTCACACATGTCCTTCCTGACCAGGCCCCGCCTCCTACGTGGCCCAGCGGACCCGTCTTCCCACTTCAACTGGGGAACGACGGTCAAGTCCGATGCAGACGGAAGCACACACCGCTTCCGGCAGGCACGGGACTTTTCTCAGGTCACACGGCGATCGGGTGCCTCTTTTGCGTCCACCCCGCCCGCACGGCACAGGGCCGGAACACAAAAGGATTGCGACTCGGAACGAGTGTCCGAGCGCGACACCGGCGCCCGTGCGCGCGGTGACTGATCGCCCCCGAGGGTAGACGCCGGTCCCCCGGCATGCAACAACCGGGGTCGGGCGTGTCAGTCCAATGGCCGAATGCGCACGCCGGCGGCGTCGACGTCGAGTCTCCGCACGTCGAAGCCGTGCACGTCGACCTCGGCCGGAAGATCGCCGAACGCGATCACGGTGGGTCCCGCTCCGGACACGCAGGCGGGAACACCGAGCTTGCGAAGATCGTTGATCACCCGGACGGTGTCGGGCCAGGCGGGCTCGCGGTAGTTCTGGTGGAGGCGATCCTCAGTAGCGGCAAGGAGAACAGCGGGATCCGACGTCAGCGCGTGCACCGCCAGGGCAGCCCGTCCCGCGGCGTGCGCGGCGTCCGCGTGGGGCACCTCCGCCGGGAGCAGGCCGCGCGTCGTCTTGGTGGACGACTCCTGGGACGGGATCAGGACGACCGGGCGCACTCGTGCGTCGGCTTCCATCCGCACGGCGCGGTAACGCTCTCCCTCAGACCACGCAACGACTACGCCGCCGAACAAAGAGGCCGCCGCGTTGTCCGCGTGGCCCTCGAACTCGGCAGCGATTTGCAACGCGTCCGTGTCCAACTCGCGACCCGTCAGGGTGAATCCCGCTGCGACACCCGCCACGATCGCTGCCGCCGACGAGCCCAGTCCACGTGCGTGCGGAATGGTGTTGCGGCACCGCAGCGCGAGCCCACCCGTGTACCCGGCGGCGCGGACGGCCCGCACGACGAGATGGGTCTCGTCGAGCGGGACATCGCCTGCTCCGGCGCCGTGCACCGTGATCGAGAGGCTGCCCTGGTCGGCGGTGGCCACCTCGACGTCGTCGTACATGCCGAGCGCCATGCCCAGCGCGTCGAACCCCGAACCGAGGTTCGCGGTCGACGCGGGGACGGAGACGAGGAACTTCACGCGAGCTCCAGCGCGTGCGCGACGGCTCCGGGATCGACCGGCACGGGCTCGACCTCGGTGACGCCGAGCAACGCGGTGTCGGGGTCCTTCAGACCGTGGCCGGTGACGGTGCACACAACCGTGGATCCGCGCGGCAGCCGGCCGTCTTCGGCGGTCATCAGCAGACCGGCGATGGACGCGGCCGACGCGGGCTCCACGAAGATGCCCTCCGACGACGCCAGCAGCCGGTACGCGGCCAGGATCTGCTCGTCCGTGACGGCGTCGATCAGGCCGCCGGACTCGTCGCGGGCGTTGATCGCACCCGTCCACGACGCCGGCGAGCCGATCCGGATCGCGGTCGCGATGGTCTCCGGGTTCGCGACGGGCTCACCGGACACCAGCGGCGCGGCACCCGCGGCCTGGAACCCGTACATCTTCGGCAGGCCCTGGTCGTACGACGTGTAGCCCTTCCAGTACGCGGTGATGTTGCCCGCGTTGCCGACCGGGAGGCAGTGCACGTCCGGCGCCTGGCCGAGCACGTCGCAGACCTCCCACGCGGCGGTCTGCTGACCGACCAGCCGCACCGGGTTGACCGAGTTCACCAGCGTCACGGGGTACTCGGCCGCGGTCTTCGACGCGAGCTCCAGGCAGTCGTCGAAGTTGCCGTCGATCTGCAGGATCTTCGCGCCGTGCATGACGGCCTGCGCGAGCTTGCCCATCGCGATCTTGCCGCTGGGCACCAGCACGGCCGCCGTCAGACCCGCCTTGGCCGCGTACGCAGCCGCGGAAGCCGACGTGTTGCCGGTGGAGGCGCAGATGACCGCCTTCAGACCGGACGCGAGCGCGTACGTCATGGCCACGGTCATGCCGCGGTCCTTGAACGAGCCGGTCGGGTTCGCACCTTCGACCTTGACCCACACGTCCGAGCCGGTGGCCGCGGAAAGCCTCCGAGCGTGCACCAGAGGCGTGCCGCCCTCGTGCAGCGTCACGACCTCGGCGCCCTCCGGGATCTCGATGCGGTCCCGGTAGGCGTTGATGAGTCCGGGCCAGCCAGCTCTGACAGCACTCACTCTTCGCCCTCCACCCTCATGACGCTGACGACGTCCCGCACCACGGGGAGGCCACCGATTTTGTCCACAGTGGACCGCAGCGCGGCGTCGGTCGCCGCGTGCGTGACGATCACCAGGCTGGCGTCCTCGGTGCGCCCTTCCTGGCGCACCGCGGCGATGCTCACGTCGTGCTCGGCGAACACCGCGGCGACCTGCGAGAGGACACCGGGCTTGTCCGCCACGTCGAGGCTGATGTGGTAGCGCGTGGGCGTGTTCCCCATGGGCTGCACGGGAAGCGCGGCGTAGGCCGACTCGCGCGGACCGCGTCCGCTCGCGACCTTGTTGCGCGCCACGGCGACCAGGTCGCCGACGACCGCGCTGGCCGTCGGGGCGCCACCGGCACCCTGCCCGTAGAACATCATCTCCCCCGCCGCGTCTGCCTCGACGAACACCGCGTTGAACGCGCCGTTGACCGAAGCCAGCGGATGCGTCCTGGGGATCATCGCCGGGTGGACTCGAACGGCGACGGATTCCTGACCGGACGGCGACGTGACGCGCTCACAGATCGCGAGCAGCTTCACCGTGCGCCCCAGGCCCTTCGCCGCCGCGATGTCCGCCGCGGACACCGAACGGATGCCCTCGCGGTACACGTCCGCGGCCGTCACCCGCGTGTGGAACGCAAGGGAGGCAAGGATCGCGGCCTTCGACGCGGCGTCGAACCCGTCGACGTCCGCGGTCGGGTCGGCTTCGGCGTAACCGAGGCGCGAGGCTTCTTCGAGCGTCTCTCCGTAGCCCGCACCCGTGGCGTCCATCGCGGACAGGATGAAGTTCGTCGTGCCGTTCACGATGCCCATGACGCGCGTGATCCGGTCTCCCGCAAGGGATTCCCGCAACGGGCGCAGCAACGGGATCGCACCGGCGACGGCGGCCTCGAAGTAGAGGTCCGCACCGGACGCGTCGGCGGCCTCGAAGAGCTCCGGACCGTGCTCGGCCAGCAGCGCCTTGTTCGCCGTGACGACGGACTTGCCCGCCTTCAGCGCGTCCAGCAGCAGCCCGCGCGTCGGCTCGATGCCGCCGATGACCTCGACGATCACGTCCACCTCGTCCGACGCGACGAGCGCGGCGGCGTCCGTGGTGAGCAGGTGCTCCGGCACTTCGCGGTGCTTGTTCGGCCTGCGCACGGCGATGCCCTTGAGCTCAACCGGCGCGCCGATGCGCTGGGTGAGGTCCTCGGCCTGGTCCGTCAGCAGCCGGACTACCTCCGTGCCGACCGTGCCGCACCCCAGCAGCGCGACCCGGATCGGTTTGTTCTCCGGCACCGTTCATACCTCCAGACGGAACAGATCGTCCTCGGTCTCGCGGCGCAGCAGCAGCCGCGCCTCTCCACCGGTCACCGCGGCGAGCGCGGGCCGTGGAAGTCGGTTGTACCCGCTCGCCATCGAGTAGCAGTAGGCCCCGGTCGCAGCGATCGCCACCAGGTCTCCCGGCGCCAGGTCATCCGGCAGCCAGCAGTCGCGAACCACGATGTCACCGGACTCGCAGTGCTTGCCCACCACGCGGCACAGCACGGCCCGCGACTCGGGCTCCGCGGCGCGCGACACGAGCCTGCAGTCGTAGACCGCGTCGTACAGCGCCGTGCGGATGTTGTCGCTCATGCCTCCGTCGACGCTGACGTACCGGCGGCGCGCGCCACCGTCCAGCTCGACGTCCTTGATGGTGCCGACCTCGTACACGGTGACCGTGCCGGGCCCGACGATCGCGCGGCCGGGCTCGACCGCGATGCGAGGCATCTCCAAGCCGTTGTGCTCGCACTCCTTCTGCACGATGTTGTGCAGCTGCCGCGCCAGCTCGGCGGGCGGGGGCGGGTCGTCGTCCGGCGTGTACGCGATGCCGAGGCCACCACCGAGGTCGACGACGGTCAGCGAGGCGATGTCGCCGTGCTCCTTGCGGATGTCCGCGAGCAGGCCGATCACGCGCCGGGCCGCGACCTCGAAGCCGGACGCGTCGAAGATCTGCGAGCCGATGTGGCTGTGCAGGCCGACGAGCTCGAGGCCGGTCGCCTTGAGCACGCGGCGCACCGCCTCGGCCGCGTCGCCGGAGGACAGCGAGAAGCCGAACTTCTGGTCCTCGTGCGCGGTCGCGATGAACTCGTGCGTGTGCGCCTCGACGCCGACCGTGACGCGGATCAGCACCGGCTGCACCACACCGCGTTCGCGCGCGATGGCGTCCAGGCGCGCGATCTCGTGGTAGCTGTCGAGCACGATCCCGCCGACGCCCGCCTCGACGGCCGCGATCAGCTCGGGAACACTCTTGTTGTTGCCGTGCAACGCGATGCGCTCGGCCGGGAAGTCCGCCTTGAGCGCGATCGCCAGCTCGCCGCCGCTGCAGACGTCGATCGAGAGGCCCTCTTCGGCCACCCACTTCGCGACCTGCACGCTCAGGAACGCCTTGGACGCGTAGTGCACGAGCGTCGGGTCGCCGAACGCCTCGGCGTGCTCACGGCACCGTGCGCGGAAGTCCTGCTCGTCCATGACGAACAACGGGGTGCCGTACTGCTCGGCCAGCCCGCGCACGTCCACGCCCGCCAGCTCCACGACGCCGGAAGCGTTGCGGGAGGCGTTGCGCGGCCACACGTTCGGCGGCAGGTGGTCGAGCTGCTCAGCGGTCGAGGGGCGGTCGCCGGCGGTGTTGCCGGGGACCATCACGTCGGCGTGCCGGGGTCCGGCCGGGTGCGCGCGCATCACATGCGCTCCGGGGCGGCCACGCCGAGCAGGCCGAGGCCCGCGGCGAAGACCCGCCTGGTCGCGTTGACGAGCTGAAGCCTGACCTGGTGCAACGGAGTCGTCTCCTCATCACCGCGTGGCAGCACGCGGCAGTCCTGCTGGAAGCGGTGGTACGTGCCCGCGAGCTCTTCGAGGTAGCGAGCCACGCGGTGCGGTTCCCGGAGCTCGGCGGCGGTGGCCACCACTCGCGGGAACTCGCCGATGGTGCGGATGAGGTCGCCCTCGCGCTCGTGGGTGAGCAGCGCGAAGTCCTCTCCTGGGGTGATGCCGAGATCAGCGGCGTTGCGCAGGATCGACGACGTGCGCGCGTGGGCGTACTGCACGTAGTAGACCGGGTTGTCGTTGCTGTGTTTGCGAAGCAGGTCGAGGTCGATGTCCAGCGACGAGTCGACGCTCGACCGGATCATCGCGTAACGGGCCGCGTCCACACCGACCGCGTCGACCAGGTCCTCCATCGTGATGACCGTGCCCGCGCGCTTGCTCATCCGCACCGGCTGGCCGCCGCTGACGAGGTTCACGAGCTGGCCGATCAGCACCTCGACGCTGTCCGGGTCGTCGCCCAGCGCGGCCGCCGCGGCCTTGAGGCGCGCGATGTAGCCGTGGTGGTCCGCACCGAGCATGTAGATGCAGAGGTCAAACCCACGGCCGCGCTTGTCGACGAGGTACGCGATGTCGCCCGCGATGTAGGCGGGGTTCCCGTCGCTCTTGATGACGACGCGGTCCTTGTCGTCACCGAAATCCGTGGACCGCAGCCACCACGCGCCGTCCTTCTCGTACAGCGACCCGTTGGCCTTGAGCTTCGCGATCGCCTCGTCCACGCGGCCGCTCTGGTGCAGTGAGTCCTCGTGGAAGTAGACGTCGAAGTCGGTGCCGAAGGCGTGCAGGCTGCTCTTGATCTCCTCGAACATGAGCCCGACGCCGACCTTGCGCACGGTCTCCGGGTCGGTCAGCGCACCTGGTTCGCGCCTGAGGACCTCCGCCGCGATGTCGCTCACGTAGGTGCCCGCGTAGCCGTCCTCGGGGGCCGGCTCGCCCTTCGCGGCGGCGATCAGAGACCGCACGAACCGGTCGATCTGCGCACCCGCGTCGTTGAAGTAGTACTCCCGCGTGACCTCGCCGCCACGGGCTTCGAGGATCCGGCCGAGCGCGTCACCGACAGCCGCCCAGCGCGCGCCGCCCAGGTGGATGGGGCCGGTCGGGTTCGCGGAGACGAACTCCAGGTTGATCTTCTTGCCGGCGAGCTCAGCGCCGGTGCCGTAGCCGTCCTTCAGCGCGTCCTCGACGATCGCGCCCTGCGCCTCGGTGGCGATGGTCAGGTTGAGGAAGCCGGGACCCGCGACGTCGGCCTTCGCGATGGCGGCCTGGGTCAGCAGGGCCTCGGCGAGCCACGTCGCGAACTCGCGGGGCTGGACTCCGACCTTCTTGGCGAGCTGCAGCGCGATGTTCGTGGCGTAGTCACCGTGCTCGGGGTTCCTGGGTCGCTCGACCGTCACCTGCTCAGGCAGAGCGGCGGTGTCCAGGCCTCGGTCCGCCAAGAGCCGGGCAACCGTGGTCCGAACCAGATCGGCGAGCGCTTCAGGTGTCACGACGCATGAGTCTAGAGGCGCGTTGTCGCAGGTCTCGACCGGGTTACCGGGTCTCGGAGGGTGAGACGGCAAGTGTTAACGACCACGTGGTATCGCCCTGCGCTGACAGTGATCAGACACGGTGTCCCTACACTGGCGGCCGGTTGACCAGGACGACATCTGAGGCGGACATGGTAAGCGGCAAGAAGACGAAGGCCACACGCAGCAGCGTGGCGGCCGCCCGTTCCTCCGTGGTGGCGAGCAAGCCGAAGCCGTGGGGCACGATCATCGCGGTGATCGCTGTTCTCGGCCTGGCCGGTGGCGTGTTCGGCTACGCGTACTCGCAGATCCACGCGAACAACGTCAAAGAGGCCGCCCTGGCCAAGTGGAAGCCCTCGGACACGAACAAGGACCCGTCGCAGCAGCTCGCGGGCATCGTGACCAAGGAGTACAAGGGCTCGAAGCACGTCGACGCCACCCAGCGCGTCGCCTACGACCAGTCCCCGCCCTTCGGCGGCCCGCACGACTCGCAGTGGGCCGACTGCACCGGTGTCGTCTACGACAAGGCCGTGCGCACCGAGAACATGGTCCACGGCCTCGAGCACGGCGCCGTCTGGATCGCCTACAACCCGGACCAGGTCAAGGACGACGCACTCGCGAAGCTCAAGACCAAGGTCGAGGGCATCCCGTACATGATGCTGTCGCCGTACCCCGGCCTCGACAAGCCGATCTCCCTTCAGTCCTGGGGCCACCAGCTGAAGGTCGAGAAGGCCGACGACGAGCGCGTCGACCAGTTCGTCTCCTCGCTGCTGCGCAACCCGAACACGTACCCCGAGGTCGGCGCCTCCTGCGAGAACACCCAGTTCCTCTCGAACCCGGCTCCGTTCGTGGCTGACAAGCCCGGCGCCGACGCGGTCCCGATGGACGGTGGCAAGGACGAGTCGAAGACCGAGGCCCAGCAGCCGCCGATGAGCACGCCGCCGTCGGACTCCAGCTCCACCCCGCCGTCCAGCTGATGCCGGTCGACACCGAAGACGCCGAGGTGTCCGAGCGCCCTTCCGGAGCAGCTCGGACCCTCGTCATCGGCGCCGCCGTCCTGGCGATCCTCCTGCTGGGCGCGGCGGTCGGCCTGCTCGTGAAGCTCCCCGGCTCCACCTCGTCCGCGGTCCCGGCCTCCGGCTCCGTGGACGTGGGCTTCTGCCAGGACATGTCCCAGCACCACCTGCAGGGCATCCAGATGGCCAACATCGCCCGAGACCGCTCCACCGACTCGGAAGTCCGCCAGCTCGCGTTCGACATCTCCTCCACGCAACTGGAGCAGGTCGGCCGCATGAAGGGCTGGCTGATGATGTGGAACGAGCACGAGCAGAACATCTCCGGCGTCTACATGGCCTGGATGAACGACTCGGGCGTCCACGGCCACGGCGCCACCACGCCCGAAGCGGGCAAGCCGCTGATGCCGGGCATGGCCACGACCGACGAGCTCACCAAGCTGCGCACCATGCCGGCGGGCCGTGACTTCGACGTCTACTTCCTGCAGATGATGCTCCGCCACCACCTGGGCGGCGCACCGATGGCCGAGTACGCCTCGACCCACGCGTCCCAGCCGTTCGTCCGCTCGCTCGCGGACAACATGCTGCAGTCGCAGTCGAACGAAACCGAACTGATGAAGGACTACCTGGCAAAGCGCGGAGCCGCCCCGCTACCGTAGCCGGTACGACCTCGATGAAGGGCTCTTTCCTCCACCTCACGTGGATGAAGGAGCCCTTCATCGTTTTCACCCCCCAAGCCGGTGGACATCCGCCTACCGCTGAGTAACGTGGGTCACACCCCTACTCGGAGGTAACCATGACCGTCGACGAGCGCGCGGCCAGGCAGGTCGCCGAACAAGCACGGGAAACCCGCTGGCAGCGACCGAGCTTCGGCAAGGAGCTCTTCCTCGGTCACTTCCGCATCGACCTGATCCACCCGCATCCGAGTGGCACCGCGGAAGACCGCGCCCGAGGCGATGCCTTCCTGGAAAAGCTCCGCAAGTTCACCGAATCCCACATCGACAACACGGTGATCGAACGCGACGCCCAAATCCCGGACGAAGTCCTCAAGGGCCTCAAAGACCTCGGCGCCTTCGGCATGAAGATCAAGCCGGAGTACGGCGGCATAGGCCTTACCCAGGTCTACTACAACAAGGCCCTGATGCTCGTGGGCAGCGCCAGCCCCGCCATCGGCGCAATGCTGAGTGCGCACCAGTCCATCGGCGTCCCTCAGCCGATCGCCATGTTCGGCAGCTCGGAGCAGAAGCAGGAGTTCCTCCCCAGGTGCGCCAAGGGCGAGATCACCGCCTTCCTGCTCACCGAACCGGACGTGGGCAGCGACCCGGCCCGCCTGGGCACCACAGCCGTCCAGGACGGCGACGACTACATCCTCAACGGCGTGAAACTCTGGACCACCAACGGCGTGGTGGCCGACCTCCTCGTGGTCATGGCCCAGGTCCCGGACCGGGGCATCACCGCGTTCGTGGTCGAAGCAGACGCCGAGGGCATCACCGTCGAGAACCGCAATGCCTTCATGGGCCTGCGGGGCCTGGAAAACGGCGTGACCAGGTTCCACAACGTCCGAGTCCCCGAGAAGAACGTGATCGGCAAGGAAGGCGCCGGCCTCAAGATCGCCCTGGCCACCCTGAACACGGGCCGCCTCAGCCTCCCCGCCCTCTGCGCGGGCAGTGCCAAGTGGTGCCTCAAGATCGCCCGCGAATGGTCCGCCGAACGCATCCAGTGGGGCCTCCCGGTGGGCAAGCACGAGGCCATCGCAGGCAAGATCGCCTACATCGCCGCCACCGCGTACGCACTCGAAGCCGTCCTGGACCTCAGCTCCGAACTCGCGGACGCCGGCAAGCACGACATCCGGATCGAAGCCGCCCTGGCCAAGCTCTACGCGTCCGAAAAAGCCTGGCTGGTGGCCGACGAACTGGTCCAGATCCGCGGCGGCCGGGGCTACGAGACCGCGGAAAGCCAGGCAGCGCGCGGAGAACGCGGCATCGCGGCCGAGCAGGTCCTCCGGGACCTCCGCATCAACCGCATCTTCGAAGGCTCTACGGAGATCATGCACCTGCTGATCGCCCGCGAAGCCGTGGACGCGCACCTGTCCGTGGCCGGCGACATCATCGACCCGGACGCGGACCGCCAGGCCAAGATGAAGGCGGCGGCGAAAGCAGGCGGCTTCTACGCCAAGTGGCTCCCCACCCTCGTGGTCGGCAAGGGCCAGACCCCGGCCGGCTACACCGAGTTCGGCCCGCTCGCCAAGCACCTCAGGTTCGTCGAACGCTCCGCCCGCAAGCTCGCCCGCCAGACCTTCTACGCCATGTCCCGCTGGCAGGGGAAGATGGAGCGCAAGCAGCGGTTCCTCAGCCGGATCGTCGACATCGGCGCGGAACTGTTCGCGATCAGCGCCACCTGCGTGCGCGCGCAGCAGGATCAGAACCCGAACGCGCAGATGCTCGCCGACGCGTTCGCCAAGCAGGCGCGGATCCGGGTCGACGAGCTGTTCGACAAGTTGTGGCGGAACACCGACGACAGCGACGTGGTGCTGTCCAAGCAGGTCCTGGACGGCAACTACACGTGGCTGGAGGAGGGCGTGATCGACGCGTCCATCCCCGGCAGCTGGATCGCGGACTCGACGCACCGCGAGTCGACGGCGACGAACGTGCACCGGCCGACACCGCGCTGACCGTTACTGCACTGGGCAGGCTGATGGTGTGCGGGCGCGGCACCTGCCCAGTGCACGGCCGGTAGGGGGCTACGTCCCCCGCATCCCCCTACCGACTCCCCTTGCAACGGAAGGACACAACACCCTCCAGGTGGAGGTTCCGGTAACGCTAAGCCACAGAACGCCGTTAACAGTTACGACAATTGAGTGAACTACCAGGTGAGGGTCGCTCGACTACTCTCAGAGAGTAACTTCGAAGACCAATTCACGGGCGGCTTCGAGGCCCATCGCGATGGCTCCGGAGAGCACCGCGCCGTCGCCCAGCGAGCCCGCGACGATCCTGGGCGCCAGCGGCGTCATCGTGCGCAACGCGGCTTCCATCGGCGGCAGCAGCAAGTCGACGTTCGACCCGACGCCACCACCCAGCACGACCAGCTCCGGGTCGATCACGGCGGTCACGGCGGCGACGAGGAACGCCAGCCGTTCCGCCTCCGCCCGCACGACTTCGAGAGCCTGCGCATCTCCCGAGCGTGCCGACGAGAACACCTCAAGTGCCGTACGCGCGGCAAGTCCGCGTTCACGAGCGTGCTCCACCACCGCCCCGGCCGCGGCAGCCTCCTCGAACTGTCCACGTTGGACGTCCGAAGCGGACTTCCCGAACGGCAGGAACCCGACCTCGCCAGCCGCCCCGTGCGCACCGCGGAACAGCGCACCGTCCACGCAGATCCCCATGCCGACACCGGTACCGACGGTCACGCACACGAAGACGCGGACATCCTTGGCCGCCCCGTAGACGTGCTCGCCCAACGCGGCGAGGTTCGCATCGTTCTCCACGACGACAGCGGGCCCCAGCGACGACTCCAGCCCGTCGAGCACACCGGCGGACTCCCAGCCGGGCAGGTTGGGCGCGTGCCGCACGACCCGCGAGCGTTGATCGATCACGCCGGGACTGCCGATCACCTTCACCACGACGTCCGACAGCGCGATCCCCGCATCGGCCACCGTCCGCGACGCCAGCTCCGTCACCGTGCGCACCAAAGAAGACGCCGACCGGCTGCGGTTGCGCTCGTCCACGCGCGCCACCACGGACCCGCCCAGATCGGCCACAGCGGCTCTGATCCGCTCCCGCCCGATGTCGACGCCCAGCACGTACCCCGCGAGCGGATTCGGCTCGTAGACGACGGCAGAGCGACCAGGACCAGCTGTGGTGCGACCGATGGGGCGGACCAGCCCGTGGCGTTCGAGATCGACCAGCGCCTGGCCGACGGTCGGTTTGGACAGGCCGGTGTCCTTCGCGATCTGCGGCCTGGTGGCGGCACCCAGACGGCGCAACCGGTCCAGCACCGCGCGCTGGTTGAGCACGCGCATGCCCGCTGGTGTACCCACCTCTGGCGGCTTGCGGTCGGTCACCGGCCGAGTCTAGATCTTGAACGGTGGTCCCTGCGCGCAACTGTTGAGAGGACAGTTTCGGAGACAATTCCCGTCCGGTCCCTTGACAACGATGTCACGTGCAGAAACGCTCCCTCCCAAATGGGGCAGGCGGCGGAAGGGTTGCAATGAGGCACCTGCGCAAGAGACGAACAACAACTCTGTTGAGCGTTGCGATCACTGCGACACTGGCGTGCGGCGTCACCAACGGCTACGCGGCCGCCGCACCAGAGGAGCAAGGCGTGGGCTTTTCGTCGTCCTTTGAGGACGGTCAACCGCAACCGTCCTGGGTCAGCACGGTCGAGACCGACGCGGCGGGGCAGCCGAAGTCGGCGGGCGTGATCGGCTCCAGCGGCACGGGCACCCCCGGCAACGTCGCCGACAAGGCCGCGGTGAAGGCCAACGGCGAGAACGACAGCTCCGGCGAGGGCGTCGACAAGATCAACGACCTCAACGTCAACACCAAGTGGCTGGTCTTCGCCACCACCGGCTGGGTGACGTTCGACTTCGGTGCCGAGCCTCGGACGATCAAGAAGTACACGATCTCGTCGGCCAACGACGAGCCGGAGCGCGACCCGAAGGACTGGACGCTCCAGGGCTCGAACAACGGCACCGACTGGACCGTCCTCGACACGCGCACGGGTGAGAGCTTCTCCGAGCGCTTCCAGACCAAGGCCTACGACATCGCCTCGCCGGCCTCGTTCCAGCACTACAAGGTCGACATCACGGCGAACCACGGTACCGACATCGTGCAGGTCTCCGAGATCGAGCTCTCCGACGGTTCGACGACCCCGGTCGCCCCGAACATGCGCAGTCTCGTCGGCAGCGGACCCACGGGCGGCTACACGTCCAAGTCGAAGGTCGGCTGGACCGGGCAGAAGGCGTTCCGCGCCCAGGGCAAGCACACGACCGAGGGCCGCGCCTACAGCTACAACAAGGTCTTCGACGTCGACGTCAAGGTCGAGCCGCAGACCGAGCTGTCGTACATGATCTTCCCGGACTGGGTGAACGACAACCTGAACTACCCGAGCACGTACTCCGCGGTGGACCTCGCGTTCTCCGACGGCACGTACCTGAGCGACCTCAAGGCGGTGGACCAGCACGGCGCCGTGCTGTCGCCGCAGGGCCAGGGCGCGGGCAAGTTCCTGTACGCCAACCAGTGGAACAAGGTCGCCTCCACGATCGGCGCGGTCGCCGCGGGCAAGACGATCAAGCGGATCCTGGTCGCCTACGACGGTCCGAAGGGCCCGACGGAGTTCGGTGCCTGGTACGACGACATCCGCATCGGCGACGTCGTGAAGAAGCAGTACGCCAGGCCTTCCGACTACGTGCTGACCACGCGCGGCACGAACTCGAACGGCTCTTTCTCCCGGGGCAACAACTTCCCGGCGACCGCGGTGCCGCACGGCTTCAACTTCTGGACCCCGATGACCAACGCGGGTTCGCAGAGCTGGCTGTACGAGTACCAGCAGCGCAACAACGCGCAGAACCTGCCGACGCTGCAGGCGTTCACCGCGTCCCACGAGCCCAGCCCGTGGATGGGTGACCGCCAGACGTTCCAGGTCATGCCGTCGGACAAGGCACCGACGCAGGACCGCGCGGCGCGCTCGCTGGCGTTCAGCCACAACAACGAGGTCGCGAAGGCGCACTACTACGGCGTGACCTTCGAGAACGGCATGAAGGCCGAGATCGCGCCGACGGACCACGCGGCGATGTTCCGGTTCACGTTCGCCGACACCGGTGAGAAGAACCTGGTCTTCGACAACGTGAACAACCTCGGCGGCCTGACCCTCGACGCCGCTTCCGGTGTCGTGACGGGTTACACGGACGTCAAGAGCGGCCTGTCCACTGGCGCCACGCGACTGTTCGTCTACGGCAAGGTCGACAAGGCCGTGACGGCGAGCGGTCGTTTGACCGGCGCCGGTCGTGACAACGTGGGCGGCTACTTCTCGTTCGCGGACAAGACGGTCCAGCTCAAGATCGCGACGTCGTTGATCTCGGTGGACCAGGCTCAGGCGAACCTCGGCCAGGAGATCTCCGCTTCCGACTCGTTCGACGCGGTGCGCGACCGTGCGCAGGCCGCATGGGACAAGGTGCTCGGCATCCTGTCCGTGGAGGGTGCGTCGGAGGAGCAGCTGATCACGCTGTACTCCAACATGTACCGGCTCTACCTGTACCCGAACTCGGGCTACGAGAAGGTCGGCGACAAGATCCAGTACGCCTCGCCGGTGGCGCCCGCGACCGGTCAGAACACGCCGACCCGCACCGGTGCGAAGATCGTCGACGGCAAGATCTACGTCAACAACGGCTTCTGGGACACCTACCGCACGACGTGGCCCGCGTACTCGTTGTTCACGCCGTCGCAGGCCGGTGAGATGGCCGACGGCTTCGTCCAGCAGTACAAGGACGGTGGCTGGATCTCGCGCTGGTCGTCCCCGGGTTACGCGGACCTGATGACCGGTACGAGCTCCGACGTGGCGTTCGCGGACGCGTACCTCAAGGGCGTGTCGAACTTCGACATCAAGGCCGCCTACGAGGCCGCGATCAAGAACGCGTCCGTCGTGCCGCCGAGCAACAACGTCGGCCGCAAGGGCATGGACCGCTCGATCTTCCTCGGCTACACCGGCAACGACCAGATGGACTCCGAGGCCTGGTCGTGGGCGATCGAGGGTTACGTCAACGACTTCGGCATCGCGTCGATGGCGAAGGCGCTGCACGAGAAGACGGGCGAGAAGCGGTACGCCGAGGAGTACGAGTACTTCCTCAACCGCGCCCAGAACTACGTGCTGACGTTCGACCAGCGGATCGGCTTCTTCCAGAACCGCAACGTCGACGGTTCGTGGCGGGTCGAGGACCCGGCGAAGTACAACCCGCAGGAATGGCGCTACGACTACACCGAGACGAACGGCTGGAACATGGCGTTCACGGTGCCGCACGACGGGCAGGGTCTCGCGAACCTGTACGGCGGGCGGGACAAGCTCGCCCAGAAGCTCGACTCGTTCTTCTCCATCCCCGAGACCACCAAGTTCCCCGGTGGCTACGGCGGCGTGATCCACGAGATGGTCGAGGCGCGGGACGTGCGGATGGGCCAGTACGGCCACTCCAACCAGCCGTCGCACCACATCGCGTACATGTACAACTACGCGGGCAAGCCGTCCGGCACGCAGGAGAAGGTGCGGGAGATCCTGTCGCGCCTCTACGTCGGCTCGGAGCAGGGCCAGGGCTACGCGGGTGACGAGGACAACGGCGAGATGTCGGCCTGGTTCCTGTTCTCCTCGCTCGGCTTCTACCCGCTGCAGATGGGCAAGCCGGCCTACGCGATCGGTTCGCCGCTGTTCACCAAGGCGACGGTTTCCCTGGAGAACGGCAAGAAGCTCGTCATCAACGCGCCGAAGAACAGCGCGAAGAACATCTACGTGCAGGGCGTGAAGGTCAACGGCAAGGCGTGGACGAAGACCTCGCTGCCGCACGACCTGCTCGCGGCCGGTGCGACGATCGACTTCGACATGGGCCCGACGCCTTCCGCGTGGGGCACGGGCGCCAACGACGCACCGGACTCGATCACCACCGGTGACGCGGTTCCGACGCCACTGCGCGACGTTTCCACCGGAGTTTCCACTGCGGCGTTGGTGGACAACAACTCCGCGACCTCCGCGGTGGTGCGCTCGTTCGACTTCAAGCCGGCCGACGCGAAGGAGAGCGCGTCGTTCTACACGCTGACCAACGCGAAGACCGGCAAGTCGCCCTCGTCGTGGGAGCTCAAGGCCTCCTACGACGGCAAGACCTGGGCGACGGTCGACAAGCGTGCCGGCGAGAACTTCCAGTGGCAGCAGTACACCCGGTCGTTCAAGATCGCGTCGCCGGGTCGCTACAACTTCTACAAGCTGGAGTTCTCGGAGGACGTCGCGCTGGCGGAGTTCGAGCTGATGTCGAAGCCGCTGCCCAAGCCCACGACCACGGTGACCGGCACGGTCAACGGCGGCCTGACGGTCAAGGGCGTGACCTATGTGGACGGTGCCACGATCAACGGTCCGGTGACCGTGCAGAAGGGCGCCACGCTGTACGTCTTCGGCGGCGAGATCAAGGGCCCGATCTCGGCCTCGGACGCGGCTTCCGTGGTGCTCGTGGGCACCAAGGTGGGCGGTCCGGTGTCGGTCAACGGTTCCGCTACCGAGGTGGCAATCGAGAACACCTCGGTCGGCGGCCCGGTGTCGCTGACGTCGAACAAGACCAGGTCGGTGGTCGCGTTCTCGACCGTCGGTGGTCCGTTGTCCTGCACCAGCAACAACCCGGAGCCCACGAACAACGGCTTCGCGAACGATGTGAAGGGCCCGAAGGCCGGGCAGTGCACCGGCCTGTAGGCGGTAGGTGAGGCGAGGCCGCGTTCCGTTCTGGGACGCGGCCTTTCTCATGCTCGGCGCGCTTTCTCCCGCCGGTGGACGCCGGCGCCGACGAGCTGGTAGAGCAGCCGGACCGGAGCGGGCAGGATCTTGAGGAACCCTTCGCGCTCCTGCGGCGTGGCGTCCTGGAGGATCATCCCGATGGTGTCGAAACCCTTGGCGCCCTTGGGCATGCTGCTCGCTCCGTTGCGGCCGAGGGCGTCCCACTCGGCCTGCGTGATGTGGACCGAGACCAGCGGGAGGACGTGGTTCTCCTCCTCGGTCAGGTGCTCGGTCAACGGTCCGGACATGCCTTCGAGGACCGCGGCGAGCTCGTCGCGGGTGGCCGCGTCGGCGTTCCGCCGCCACTTCGGCAGCAACCGGCCGGCCCGTTCCAGCGCTTCGCCCACGACCTCGTGCTGCTGTTCCATGCGCTGCACGAGCTCGGTGTCCATGCCGCCCACGCGTTCGAGCAACTTGGGCCAGAGCATCTCGTCCTCGCCGACGTGATGGTGGTGCAACAGGCCGGCCATCATCTCGACGAACCCGGCGACGTACCGCGCCCGCTCACGATCCTGGTCAGCAACACCCCTGACCAGGGCGGGCATCTCGGCGAACTCGCGCTTGAACCACCTGTGGATCACCACCATCTCCCAGGTGTCCACGGTCTCCCCGGTGGTGCGGGGCTGTTTTGCGGCGTCCATGGCGGTGACGGTAAGTAGGCGACGCTCGTCCTGCCACGACAACGCCGATTCCGTTCCGTTTCCAGGGCCGTCCCTCTGCCTCACACACGGGGGCCGAAGGAACGAAAGTGCGCTGGTCTGTACCGCCTAGCCGATCTCGTTTGAGCCGGAAAGGCAGCGTTCCGTCACTGCGCGCGGACTTCGCCAATCACCTGAAAGGATCTATCCCTTTCAGACATACTCCGATGGGATCTTGGCAATTCATCAGCGGTGACCGGGGAGGCTGTTGTGGTGCCGTTCGAACGAGGCCGCGTCTGGGTGGCCGTGCCACAACCGCGAACGCCCGTTCCGTCACGCACCGGCGCGCCGTCCACTAAGGACGAGATGCGCGACCTGCCCGCCTCACCACGAAAGCTGCCGGCACCGCTGCGCTGACGAGCCGCCCTCGACCTGCAAGGTGGCGTGCTCGATGTGGTACTTGGTCGCCAGCAATGCCTGCGCCGCCTTGAGCACCCCCTCGTGGTCCGCCTCCTTCGTGGTCGCGAGGTGAGCACTGGCCACCTCCATGCCACTGGTGAGCGTCCACACGTGCAGGTCGTGCGCCTCCGCGACACCGGGAATCTGCGCCAGAGCCGTCTGCATCTCCGTGACGTCGAGCCGCTCGGGCGCGTGCTGGAACAGGATGTGCAGCGCGTTCTTGGCCAGCCCGTACGTCCGCGGCAGCACCCACACACCGATCAGCACACCCATGATCGGGTCCGCGTACTTCCACCCGGTCGTGATGGTGATCAGCGCCGAGATCAGCACGCCCACCGACCCGACGAGGTCCGCCAGCACCTCGAGGTACGCGCCCTTGACGTTGATGCTGTCCTTCGCGCCCTCCTTGAGGACGCTGAAGCTGACGAGGTTGGCCACGAGGCCGAGCGTCGCCGCGATGAGCACCGGCCAGCCCGGCACCTGCGGCGGCTCCTGGAACCTGCCGACGGCCTCGTAGATCACGTACCCGGCCACACCGAACAGCAGCACCGCGTTGGCGAGCGCCGCCAGCACCTCGGCCCGGTAGAACCCGAACGTCCGGTTCCGGCCGGCCTTGGCCCTGGCGGCCACGAGGATCGCGGCCAGCGCCATACCGACGCCCAGCACGTCCGTGAGCATGTGCGCGGCGTCCGAGATGAGCGCCAGGGACGAGGTCGCGAACCCCACGACGAACTCGACCACCATGAACACCGCGCCGATGCCGAACGCGACCCACAGCTTGCCGGCGTGCTGACCGCCGCCGGACGCCGTTCCATGCCCGTGTCCGTGACCCATGCCAGCAACATATAGCGACATGCGCATGAGTGCAATCGGGCCGTATTCCCTTCGGCGCCGAACGTGACGGACCCCACGCCCGCCCGGTTCGCGGGGGTAGGTGTCAAACCGGGTCGCGCCGATGCGCTAGGATCTTCCACGTAGCTACGGCCCCCGTAGCTCAGGGGATAGAGCACCGCCCTCCGGAGGCGGGTGCGCAGGTTCGAATCCTGCCGGGGGCACCACGAGACGCCCGAGATCTGTCTGCGGAAAGCGCGGACCGGATCTCGGGTGTTGTGTTTTCTGGGGCCGAGCCCGCAGACCCCCACGCCGGGGGCTTCGCACCTGGCCCCCCGTTGTGGGTCCAGGCTGAGTGCCTCGAACTAGTCGTGTTCGGGCAGGCTGGGCACCAGCTTCAGGCCTCGGTTGTCGCGTGGATCGGTGCGCGTGCTCGCCTCGTCGAGCCGCCGAATCAGCTCGTCGCGGACCTCGCCCAGTGCCGCTGGCAGATCGCGCTCCGAGGACGTGACGACGAAGTGCAGGCGAGGGCGGTGGTCGATCCAGCATTCCAGGGTGACTCGTGGCTCGACGCCCTGACGGTCCTTCAGGCTGATTTCCAGTTCGATCTGGTCGTTGCGGAATGAGCTCAACCGCGAACCGAGTTCGGCCAGGCATTCCGAGACCCAGCCGCGCTCGGAGGCGAGGAATCCGGTGGCGAGGTGCAGGTGCTGGGCGATGACCGCCGCGGTTGCCGAAGTGTCGGGCATGGCTTGCCAGTCCTCTGTGGAGTCTCGTGTTTTGCGGGTGATGGCTTGTCTCAGGCAACGCGCGGGTGCGGGTACTCCGGTGATCGGTGCTGGAACGAGAGGATGCGAGGGTTCAGGATCGTTCCTTCGCGGATTTCGATGGCTCGGCGGATGATCTCGCTGGTGTCCCAGGCTCCGGTGAGGACATCCCGCAGGTGCGGGAGCAGCGCTTCGCTGATCTCCCAGGTCGCGGAGTTCCACAGGTAGGACGGGCTGTGGTCCACACCGTAGTAGCGCACGTGGTCGCCCACCAGGAAGTCCGGCTGTGCGAACGAGGTGGGCCGCGCCCATTCGAAGCCCATGCCCGTGTCGCAGGAGACGTCGATGACCAGTGTTCCCGAGGCCAAAGTGGACAGATCGTCGTTGGCGAGGAACGTCAGCGGCGCGTCGGTGTCCTGCAGCACGCAGTTGACGATGACGTCGTGTTCGGCGAGGAATCCCGCCAGCGGCACGCGGCCGTCGGCGGTGAAGGCGTGGCCGCGCCGCGGATCGGCGCCGTCGTGGTCGAAGTGGACCATCCGCGCGGAGTGGATCGGCGAGCTGACGGCCGCGACGCCGCGATTGGTGAGGATGTCGACCTCGTGCACCCCGAGTGCGTTGAGAGCCGTCACGGCACCTCTTGCGGTTGCGCCGAAGCCGATCACGACGGCGCGCAGCCTCCGCCCGTAGTCGCCCGTTGAGCCGATCAGCTGCAGAGCGTGCAACACGGAGCAGTAGCCGGCGAGCTCGTTGTTCTTGTGGAAGACGTGCAGGCCGAACGAGCCGTCGGAGGTCCAGTGGTTCATCGCCTCGAAGGCGATGAGTGTCAGCCGCCGCTCAACGGCGAACTGGGTGAGCTTCTCGTCCTGAACGCAGTGCGGCCAGCCCCACAACACCTGTCCTTCCCGCAGCTCCGCGACGTCCTCGGCGAGCGGCTTCGGCAGCAGGATGACATCGCATTCCGCGATGAGCTCCTCGCGCGAGCGCAACCCGGCGACGGACGACGCGAGTTGTTCGTCGGAGACACCGAACCGCTCCCCGTAGCCGTGCTCGAGGTAGACGCGATCCCGAAGGTCCGCGTCGATCCGGGTCAGGTGCCGCGGGTGGAGGGGAAGCCGCAGCTCGTTCTCCTTGCGGGACCGTGCGATGACTCCAAGGCTGAGCTGATCCACGTGTGTCCTGATTCCTCGATGGCGGCGACCGCAGGGGAACACGCGAGCCGCGTGATATCCGGGCAAATGGTCCGCCGCGGAGCGCAAGGCCATTCCGGAAGAGTCGAGCGCCCGCCTCCAGGGGTATCGCTCCTGGCACCAGGCTACACCCAGCACCCGCACACACGATCGAGTTCTGGGCGGCCAGAAGAATATGACGAGTTTTTGGGCTCCGGTCAGCCGTGAACAGCGGGCAACCGACAATTCGGCGCTATTTCGCCCACTGCGGCGGCCGGCCCACGCCCTGCCGCGGCGCCGGTCACAGCGGGGGGTTCGTCACCACCGAGCCACGGGTGGCCGGCGGGTGCCGACGATCCGGCGCTCGTCGCCGCGATTCCGCTCGCGTGGGGCCGGTGCCTCGGCTGGTCGCCGACCACCAAGGCGACCCGCACTCCCCTGACTGTTCGGCATGTCGGCCACGCGCTGGTCAGAGGGTTCTGGCACGCCCACATGGGCTGGATGTTCCAACGGGAAATGACCAACGCCGCCCGCTTCGCCCCGACCTGCTCGCCGACCGGGTACGACGTGAGCTTGAACGCCCAGGTACGAGATGTTTCTCGCAAAATCGACACCACACCTCCCGAGACGTGATCGATCGAAATTACGGCGGATTTTGCCCAGCCAACAGATGACACGAAAGTGAGCCAGAAAAAGTTTGACCTCGACCGTGCCGGGGCTACCCTGAGGAAAACCGCCCGGACCCGCGGTCGCTTTGGCCTTCTGAGGAGATTTTGTTGAGCACCATGTGCGGTAAGGCATGAACGCAGTCCCGGCAGACGCCTCTGTGATCGCCCAGCGCCTGCACCTCGCCACCGGTTTCCACGCGTCCGAACGCGACTGGGTCGTGGAGCGCCTGGCAGCGCTCGGCTCGCGCCTGCGGTCGTACCGCGACGACCAGGTGGACCTGGAGATCACCCTCAAGAACCGCGAGGACGTCGGCCAGCGGGTCATCCTGCAGTGCTGGATCAGCAGCGCGCATCGCCTGCACCTGGTCGCCACCTCGTCGGAGCGGCGGTTGTCCTCGGCGCTCAACGAAGTCCGCGACGAGCTGATCCGTCAGGTGGACGAAGCCAAGACCCGCACCGAGCCGCGCAGCAACCGGTCGTTGCGGTCCATCCCACTGGCGCCCGAGATCGGCTAGCGACTTCGGCCACCGGCAAGGAGAGGTGGCGCCGGTGTCGGACCAACGAGTGGCACGGCCACCTTCAGCGACCTGTTGCGTCCTCGGGAGCACTTTCAGCGCCGCGCCGGTGCAACTCGGGCTCGTCGCGGTCGACGTGGTCTCGATGCGGTTGCGACGCGGTCATCGGCACTGCCTTCTCCGGAAGCTGGATCCGGCCCGTGCCCGAGCTGGTTGCTCAACGCACGCACGGACCTGACCTGACCAGCGGAACCGATCACAGACGAGCCCGTCGAACTGAGCTCGTCAGGCGCGGAGTACCCGGCTACCGGGCGCTCACACGTTCTTCTCGGCTTGTGCCCCGTCTGTGTCAGGCGCGCTCGTGGTGTTCTTCGGTCCGTCCGCCGGTTCGCGGAACAGGTCCGTGTACGAGCGCTGCTCGTCCGCGGGTGAGGAACCGGACGTCGCATCGGCGTGATCGGTATCCGAGTGACTGAACAGCCCGTCCCCCTCGAACTCGCTCGTCCCGTGCGCCCTGACGAGCGCATCTTGCTGTGAAACTGAATCATCGTGCATGGGTTTCGGCCTTCTTCACTTTCTGGGTTTGTCCAAGAACAAGTACGTCCACAATGGACTATGTGCAACCGGCGACCGGACGGTCGCGACAGGACGACCTCTGTCCCCAGTGACAGGCGCCGTGATCTGCCGCCGCGCCTGTCAGTCGCGGCCTGGTGGTCCGGCCGACGCGGGTGCGGCCGCGTCGAGATCCGCCACGCGAAGGCGGAACACCTGCAGGTCGAGGTCGAAGTACTTCCTGGTCTCACCGACCCAGTGCATGCCGTTGTTCCGCACGGTGGACGCGGCGCGTGTGTTGCCCGGCCGGACGACGGCGAACACCTCGTACACGTCATGGCCGAACGCCCACGCGGCGAGCGCGTGGGTCGCTTCGGTGGCGTAACCGTTGCCCCACGCATCAGGACGCAGCTGCCAGCCGATCTCCAGGTCCTCCTGGCCGGGCGGCAGCGGAAGCAGGACGGCGCCGCCGATCAACCGGCCGTCGGCGTTGCGCTCGATCGCCCAACGGCCGGCCGGGGCCGGAAGACGGGCACTTTCCGCGATCCACTGCTGCAGCAGCAACCTCATGGCCGCTTCGTCCGGGACCTGGTCCATCTCGGGGCTGAGCCAGCGGGTGACCTCGGCATGGCCGTAGACCTCCAGTGCGGCCGGTGCGTCCTCGACGCGCCAGAGGCGCAGCGTCAGCCGATTCGTGGTCAACACGTTCGTCGCGACGGTCATGGGCAGATGCATCCTCGCGTGAGCGCGGAAGCCGTGGTCGCGGTGCAGTACCGCATGCCGAGTGGGTCGTGCTCGTGCCACGGGTGAGGACACACCACGCAACTCGTATCGACGTCGACGGCGTCGGCGACGTCGATGGTGGCGGGTCGTGACTCGGGCATGCGGATACTCCGATGATCAGTGCTGGAACGAGAGAACAGGATTGTCAGCGCGTGCGCCTGGCCGGAGATCCGAGCACCGGCACGAGGATGGGCGGATCGGTCGACAACGGGCGCCAGCTCCCGGCGAAATAGGGATTCCGCGTCAGTCTTTCCCCTCGCGAAGCGGTGAAAGACGCAGTGGTGAACGACGCGGTGGTGCAGAGCTGCTCCGAGGTCATCTCGGCGCTCCCGCCTCCAGCCGAACCCGGCCGGGCTTCCTGATGCGCCCAAGGCGGCATCAGCTTGAGCGCTGTTGCACGACGTACCCTCGGTGAGCTCATCATACTCCGCCCCCGACACAACGCGCTCTCAGCGCCACGACGGGGCCAGATCCTCCTCCGCCTGCACGACCATCGACTCCAGCAGCGGGCCGCCGAACGTGGTGACCATGGCGACGTCGGCCGCGTCACGACCCCGCCCGATGACGACACGGCCCTTGCGGGGTTCGTTGTTGCGAGGATCGAAGGTCCACCAGCGGTCGCCCAGCCAGACTTCCATCCACGCCGCGAAGTCCATCGGCGCGTCGTCGGATGGCACGTCCAGATCCGGTAGATAGCCGAAGACGTATCGGGCGGGGATGTTGAGCGCACGGCACAACGAGATCGCCAGGTGCGTGAAATCCCTGCACACGCCGAAACCGGCCGCGTTGACATCGGCCGCGGTGGACAACGCGGTGGAGGTGCCGTAGCCGAAGCTCAGCGTTTCGTGGACGTGGCGGCAGATCTCCCGCACTCGGCCGTAGCCGGGCGGATGGGCGCCGAACCGCGACCACGCCTCGTCCCCAAGCACGTCGGACACGCAGTAGCGGCTGGGCAAGGTGTACACCAGCACATCGTCCGGAAGGCCGTCGGGAAGCGTCTCCGGCACGGTCTCGTCCACGTCCTCCGTCCTGTCCGGCACGTCCACCCACGCGCTGTAGCGCATTGTGGACAGACCAGCGGGCAGCACGACCCTGGTGTTCCGATTGCCGTACAGGTCGAGGTGGTGCCGCATGGGGACGTCCGGCTTCACGTCCAGGTGTTCCTGACTCAACCGGATGTCCGCGTTCCACAGCGGCCGCACGAGGAACACCGCGGGGGTGGGCACCTCGGCCCGGTAGGTGAACGCACAACCGACGCGGAGCAGCCGGGTGCCCCACGTCGGTTTTGCCACGCCAGTGCCGTAGTGGCGCGAGTTCAACGCACCCGCTCCGGGATGTGGTCCAGCGCGCGCAACACGCTCACGGCGAGATCCCGTGCGGCCTTGTCGTCGAGCTCGGGCCGGTCGGTCAGCACGTCCTCCACCATCTGGAGCCTGCGCTCATACGCGGATGTGTGAATGGATGTCGTCATCGAACTCCTTGAAACGTCTGTTCGGGTATGCAGTTGCTACCGGCCACCACACCGTCCACAGTGGATTTTCCCGCCAAGTCGCCGTGCAGCAGCACCTCGACGGTGTCGGCGTTCTCACGCTGGGCGGCGCGCATCATGCAGTGGTGGGCGGCGGACGGCTCGGTGTCCGGCGGAACGAGGAGCAGCGTCAGGCGGCGCCGGTCTCCGGCGACGACGTCCACGGTGCTCGGCGGTCTCGACCAGAACCCGTTGAGCCGCACCCGGACGCCGGCCACGGCGATCTGACGCGGTGCGCTGTCCCACTCCGTCAGGTTGTAGCTCACCCGCGGGATCTCACCCAGCCGAACCGCCAGCACCGCGAGCAGCGCGGGCAGTTCGGCGGCGAGGTCTCGGGAACGCGGCCACCAGGCACCGTCGACACACCCCGTGGTGAGCGCCTTCGGCCGCAACCGCAATCGCAGCGAATACCGAGGCTGCTCGTCGGCTGTGACAGCCGGTGAGGTGATGGATTGGTGAGGAGCCGACGTCATGCCGGGACTCCCGTCTCCGGCCCGAAAAGGACCGGTTCAGGTTTCGCCGAGTGCGACGTGAGCTTGAACGCTCAGGTGCGAGATGCTCTCGACAGAATCAACCCTACAGCGTTTCCGGCATGATCGACCCAAATGTGGCTCTTATTCTTGGGAATCCAAGATCCGCCATTTGCCGCGGTCCGCGGGCGAGGGCGGCGCGGTCTCAGGGCGCGTAACGGTCCATGCACTCGGCGAGGTCAGACCACCCCATGAGCTGACCACCCGCCGCTGACGGCCGCCGGGCACCAAGACACGTCATGGATTCGGTGACGAGACCCGCCACCGCCTCCGGCGCCTGCACGATGTCGCCCGACAGGCGGGCGAGCACGATCAGCGGCTCGGCCGGATCGGTCTCGATCGACACCGCCCACCCCTGCGTCGCGCTCCAGACGAGCATGACATCGCGATCCGGATGAGCGACCGTGCGGCATCCGAGCGCGATGTAGGCCGTGGCGGTGTCGGTGACCTCGAAGCTGACGCCGTCCCGCGGCACGTTCAGAACCTCGGCGACCTTCAACACATAACGCTCGAGAGCACCGGCCAGCAGGTACGTGCCCTCCGACGTGGCGGCTGCCATGCTGACTCCGCCTTCTTCCTTCAGATCGCCGCGGAGCCGCGACCTGGTGCACGCAGACCCGGAGATGACAAAGCGAGTGGACAGGCCGATCGACGACCCTGAGCCGTCACTGCAACCGATGCGAACCGGGGCAGGGGCTGACCTGACGGCCACCCGAGCCTACCCCGGCCGGTCCACCGTGGACGAACAGCACGCTGACCACGTGCCGGAAGTCCCGCGGGTCGAGCCGGAACGTTTTCACCTGTCCGATCGAGTGAGATCCGGTGCTCAACCACCAAACGCCCCTTGTCGCTGATCATCTCCGCCGCCCTGGTGATCTCAGGTCGTTGTGGGAGAAGCGGTCCGGCCGATCGGGGCGCGCTCGTGATGGCTGATCAGTTGTTCTGGTTGGCTGCACTGACCCAACGCGTCCACGATCCACCGAGTTCGCCATATCCTGCGTGAAACAGCAGGTCGATCGGTGCGGGAGCCGACCACGACGCCGGCTCCGGCGGATCTGTTGGCAGGCATGCTTTCTTCGTGCGGACCTGAGGTGGACGTTGATGCGGTTCGGGGTGCTGGGCCCGGTGGAGGCCCGGCTGCCTGACGGTGGCCCGGTGGCGGTCGGCGGTCCACAGGTGCGGTCGTTGCTGGCGATGTTGCTGATGGACGCCGGCCGGACGGTGAGCGTGGGACGGCTCGTCGAGGGTTTGTACGGCGCGGATCCGCCCGCTGACGCGACACACGCGTTGCAGTCCCAGATCTCCCGCCTCCGGCGTGGCCTGCGCGGAGGTGCGCTGGTCGAGTTCGGCCCGGCCGGCTATCGGCTCGCGGTGAGTCCGGACTCGGTCGACGCACACCGGTTCGCCCGGCTCACCGGTCAGGGACGGGAGGCGTTGGCCGCCGGGGACCCGGCACGTGCCGCGGCGCTGCTGGGTGAGGCGTTGAGCCTGTGGCGGGGGCCGGCGCTGGCGGACGTGCTGGACGCGCCGTTCGCCGAGGTGGTGTCCGCCCGGCTGGCGGAGGAGCGGCTGGCGGGGGTGGAGGACCGGGCCGAGGCCGCGTTGGCGCTGGGCGAGCATCACGCGGTGGCGGCGGAGCTGTCGGAACTGGTGCGGGAGCATCCGTTGCGGGAGCGCGCACGGGCGTTGCTGATGCGTGCGCTGTACGCCGGTGGGCGGCAAGCCGAGGCGTTGGCGGTGTTCGACGACGCCCGGCGGATGCTGTCCGAGGAGCTGGGGGTGGACCCGTCGGCTGAACTGGCCGAGGCGCACCTGTCCATCCTGCGTGCGGACCCGGCCGCCGTCCCGGGAGTGCGGCGGACACCGGCTCAGCTCACCAGCTTCGTGGGCCGGCGGGACGAGCTCGACCGGCTGGGTCCCCTGGTGGCCCGGTCGCGGCTGGTCACGTTGACCGGTCCCGGCGGCACCGGCAAGACGAGGCTCGGGGTGGAGGCCGGCGCCCGGATGTCCGGGGAGGTGTGCTTCGTCGACCTGTCCCCGCTCACCGTGCCGGCGCAGGTGGCCCCGGCGGTGGCCGCGGCGCTCGGTCTGCCCGAGCCGGGCACGGGGGTGGAGAACAGGCTGGTCGCGGCGTTGGCGGACCGGCCGCTGCTGGTGATCCTGGACAACTGCGAGCACGTGATCGCGGGCGCGGCGGAGTTGGTGGACCGGCTGCTGGCGGCCTGTCCCGCCCTGCGGGTCCTGGCGACCAGCCGGGAGGCACTGGGCATCACCGGCGAGGTCGTGTTCGGAGTCGGGCAGCTGGCCGTGCCCGTGCCGGACGCCGGGCCGGCCGAGGCGCTGGCGTGCCCGGCGGTACGGCTGTTCGCCGACCGGGCCGCGGCCGTGCGGCTCGGGTTCACCGTGGACGCGGCCACGATCGGACCGGTGGCGCGGATCTGCGCCGCGCTCGACGGCCTGCCGCTGGCCATCGAGCTGGCGGCGGCCCGGTTGCGCTCGTTCACCCTCGAGGAGATCGACGCGCGGCTGACCGACCGGTTCCGGCTGCTGTCGCGGGGCGCGCGCACCGCGGCTCCCCGGCATCAGACGCTGTCGGCCGTGGTCGAGTGGAGCTGGGAGCTGCTGGATCCGGACGAGCAGGCGCTGGCCCGCCGGCTGACCGTGTTCGCGGGCGGCGCCACCCTGACGGACACCGAACAGGTCTGCGACCTGGACGACGTGCCGGACGCGCTGGCGGGCCTGGTGGACAAGTCGCTGGTGGAGGCCCACGACGGCCGGTACCGGATGCTGGAGACGGTGCGCCAGTTCTGCGCGCGGCGGCTGGCCGACGCGGGAGAACGCGACGATTTCCTGCGGGCGCACGCGGAGTGCTTCACCGCGCTGGCCGAGACCGCTGACGAACGGTTGCGCGGGCCGGACCAGCTCGACTGGCTGGCCCGGCTGGCCGCGGAGCGCAACAACCTGCACGCCGCGTTGCGCTGGGCGGTCGACGCCGCTCCGGCGCTGGCGTTCCGGCTGGTCGCCGCCCTGTCCTGGTTCTGGTGGCTGCACGGCCTGCGCGGCGAGGCGGCGCCGCTGGCCGCCCAGTTGCTGACCGCGCCGGACTCCGGAGAACCGGCGGCGGAGGAGTACGCGCTCTGCGTGGTGGCCGCCGCCGCGACCGGTGCGGACCTGGGCGAGCACCTGGATCGCGCCGCGGCCGCGATCGCCGCCTCTGATCGGCCGCTGCGGCGACCGCACGTCGTGTTCCTGCTGGCCATGGCAGGACGCAGAATTGACGTCGAACCCGCGCGGCAACACCGGCTCTTCGATGCCGATTCCTGGTCACGGGCGTTCCTGCGGATGGGCGACGGCCTGCTCTTGTTGCACGGCGGGCGGATTCCGGCCGCCGAGGCGGAACTCACCGCCGCGCTGGACGGTTTCCGGTCCGCCGGCGACCGCTGGGGAACGGCCAACGCGCTGGACAAGCTCGCCGGAATCGCCGACTGGGCTGGGAAACGGGCGCGCGCGGCGGAACTGATGGACGAGGCCATCACCTTCATCGAGCAACTGGGGCGCACGGAGGACACCGCGGACCTGCTCACCCGCCGTGCGGACATCGTGGCCCAGGACGGCGACTTCGCGGTCGCGCGAGCCGGGTACGAACGCGCCCGGGAGTTCGCTCGTGCGGTCGGCGCACCGGACCTGCGCGCGGATGCGCTGCGCGGCCTGGCCGATCTCGCGCGGTGGTCCGGTGACCTGCCCGAGGCCCACAGGTCGTACGAGGCCGCGCTGGCAGCCTGCGGGGACGCCTCGATCACCGCGCAGCGGATCCGTGCGCGCGTCCTCACCGGACTGGGCTGGGCGGCCGGCACCGGTCAGGACGCGGCGCGCCATCACCGCGTCGCACTCGAGATGGCCCTGCGCGGCGGGAACCGGCCCGCGGCCGCGGGCGCCGTGGACGGCCTCGCCGGGGCCGCGCTGCTGACCGGAGCCGCGGACCGGGCCGCGACACTGCTCGGCGCCGCGGCATCGCTGCGCGGGGCCGAACTGGTCGCTGACCACGACGTCGCCGCGGTGGCAGCGGAAGCTGCCGGCCTGCTGGGGGCTGAACGGTACGGCGAGCTGTACCGCCGCGGCCGTGAGCTGACCGCGGAGGAGGCGCTCGCCCTGGCTGGTGAATGACGGCTGGTGAGTGACGGTGTGCGCGTGGTGTGCCGTCGGTGAGCGGGCCCGCCGACGCTATCGGCATGACACAGCAGCCCCAGAACAAGCTCCAGAACAAGACGGTCCTCATCTCCGGCGCCGGCGTCGCCGGCCCCGCGCTGGCGTACTGGCTGCGCCGGTACGGGTTCACCCCGACCGTCGTGGAGCAGGCCCCGTCGCTGGGGGACGGCGGCTACAAGGTCGACCTGCGCGGTGTCGCGATGAAGGTCATCGACCGGATGGGCCTCACCCCCGCCATCACCCGGCACAGCACGCGGATGCGCGGCGGAGCGTGGGTGAACGCGGCCGGCAAGCCGCTCGCGACTCTCGGCCCGGACCTCATCGGCCTGCGCGCACCGGGTGATGACGAGGTGCTGCGCGGTGACCTGGCCCGCATCCTGTACGAGGTGACCAAGAACGGGGTGGAGTACCTGTTCGGCGACACCGTCACCGGCGTGGCCCAGAGCGACGCCGGCGTCGAGGTCACCTTCGCCCGCTCGGCTCCCCGCGTGTTCGACCTGGTGATCGGCGCCGACGGCCTGCACTCCACCGTGCGCGCCCACGTGTTCGGGGAGGAGACGAGGTTCGTGCGCCCGTTGGGCATGCACGCCTGCGTGTTCACCGTGCCCAACCACCTCGGGCTCGACCACTGGGAGCTGATCTACGCCTCGCCGGGCAAGGTCGTGAACCTCTACAGCACCCAGCGGTCCACCGCCAAGGCCCAGTTCATCTTCCCCACCCCGGCCGAGGTGCCCGGCCGTCACGACGTCGCCGCACAACAGCGCCTGATCGCCGAGACCTTCGCCGGCGCCGGCTGGGAGACCGATGCCCTGCTGGCCGCCATGCCGCAGTCCCCGGACTTCTACTTCGACTCGGCCAGCCAGGTCCACCTGGACCGGTGGTCGGACGGCCGGGTCGCGCTGGTCGGCGACGCCGCGCACAGCCCGTCGCCGCTGTCCGGCCAGGGCACCAGCCTCGCCCTGGTCGGCGCCTACGTGCTGGCCGGCGAGCTGAAAGCCGCACACGGTGACCACCGGGTGGCCTTCGCCCGGTACCAGGAGGAGATGCGCGGGTACGTCGACGTGAACCTCACGCTCGGCGAGAGCAACGCGAAGCAGATGGTGGCCGGCAGCAAACGGCAGATCCTGATGCAGACCACCATGATGCGGCTCGTCAACCGCCTGCCCTGGAAGGACCTGGCGCTGCGGCCGATCCTCAAGCCGCTCAACCAGGCCGCCAACGCCCTCACCCTCGCCGACTACTGAGAACCGCGGAAGAGAGCACGATCATGTCGAAGCTGTGCGGAAGAACGGCGCTGGTGACCGGCGCGTCCCGGGGCATCGGGCGAGCCATCGCGATGCGACTGGCCGGTGACGGAGCTGTGGTCGCGGTGCACTACGGCGGCAACGAGACCGCCGCGGCGCAGACAGTGGCCGAGATCAAGGCGGCAGGTGGCGAGGCCTTCGCGGTCCGCGCGCGGCTGGGCACGCCCGATGGCGTGGACGCGCTGTTCGCCGAGCTGACCGGCGGGCCGCTGGACATCCTCGTCAACAACGCGGGAGGCGGCGGCCGCGGTGGCACGATCGAGCAGACCACGACCGAACAGTTCGACGACCTGTTCGCCGTCAACGTCGCCGCCCCGTTCTTCATCCTCCAGCGCGCCCTGCCGCTGCTGCGCGACGGCGGGCGGATCATCAACATCTCCTCCTGCGCGCCACGGGTGGCGGCGCCGCAACAGGTCGCCTACGCCATGACCAAGGGGGCGGTCGACGTGCTGAGCAAGACCCTGGCCGTTCAGCTGGGACCACGCGGCATCACGGTGAACTCGGTCGCCCCCGGCGCGACCGACACCGACGGCACCGCCTACCTGCGCGACCACCCCGAGATCAGGGCGGGGATCAGTGCCATCACCGCACTCGGCCGGGTCGGCCGGCCGTCCGACATCGCCGACGTGGTCGCCTTCCTCGCGTCCGACGACGCCCGCTGGATCACCGGCACCGTCATCGACGCCAGCGGTGGCACGTTCCTCAGCCCCGCCACCGGGCATTGACCGACGGCCCGCAGGGGCGCTCGCTCGTGGTCGAGCGCCCCTGACCGGAACGCCGCCAGTTCGACCCCGATCCGTTCACCGGCGTTGTCCCAGGTCGATTGATCAGGTCTTGGTTGATCAACGGTCGTGCACCGAGCTTGAACAATCACCGGACGTTAGCTTGAAGCGCAGGGTGTCAGGGCAATTTCACTGGGGGTCAGTTTGCCTGACGAAAGATGCGCACATTCCGCGGAGCCCAGGCCCATAAAGGTCGCGCTGAGCATTCGCGGAGAGATATTGCGGTCCGGGTTCCGATCTCTGCTCGCGAGCATGCCGTCGGTCGAAGTGGTGTGCGAACCGCTGCGGCCGGATGTCGTCCTCACCGATGCGTCGATCGCCGATTTCGCACTGGACCAGTCACCGGCGACACGGGAACTGCTGGCCCGCACGGTGCTTCTGGTCGCGGACACTCCGGACGACGACGTCCTGCTGTCGGCGGCGGAGCACGGGGTCGGAGCCATCGCCTCGAAGAACGAGTCGTTCGACGGCGTGCTGCGCGCGATTCAGGAGGTGAACGGCGGGCGTCGGTGGGTCGGCGCCACGCTGGGCGGGCAGTTGCTCCGGTTGTTCACCAGGAAGCGCTCGAAGGTCGAGCCTGGTCTGCTGAGCGGCCGGGAACAGCAGGTGCTCGCGCTGGTCGCGGCCGGCCGATCCAATCACCAGATCGCGAACGAACTCGTGATCGCCGTGCGGACGGTCAAGTACCACGTCTCAAATGTGTTGAGCAAGCTGGGCGCACGGGACCGGGCACATGCCGTGGCCATTGCCATCAAGGCGGGATATCTGCCGGAACACTGAGAAACACCGAAGCGGGTGGCGGCGGTGAACCCGCGCGCCACCCGCTTCGCACAACTGCGTCAGCAGCTCTGGTTCGCGATCACGTTCGAGATCTTCGACTGGTAGTTGCCCGCGATCGTGCCCGCGATGATCGTGCGGAAGTCGTGGGTGCCACTGCCACTGCAGTTCCAGTAGATGTGGTGGTCGTGGCCGGAACCGCTCACGGTTTCGGACCTGACGTTCTCCCAGCCGAACCAGCGGCTCCACTGGATGGAGATCGTGGCGGTGCCGCTGCAGATGCTCTTGATGCTGCCGTAGCCGTGGATCGTGTTGCCGCTACGACTGGTCAGGCCGATGTCGAGGCACTCGATCAGCTTCTGCTCGCCGGCCGTGGTGTCGGCGGATGCCGGAGCGGTCAGCGCGACCACGCCGAGCGCCACACTCGCCGCGACCACGCCGGCCCTCTTGAGCCCGGCTCGAACGGTCATGGGTTTCCTCCTCATTTCGGGGCGGCCCGGCTGCGACAAGTCAATGGCCCCAGCGGTGTGCAACCGGACTCCCAGGTTTGGCGTCGAACAAACTGAACGCTATCGACGGCGCCGGGATCTGACCCGTGGCAGAAGGACAGTTCGGCACCTGCACTTTCGGCGCGCTGTTCGCTCACCGGACACCAATGACCGACATGCGGCACAAGCCGGGGCAAAACGAACATCTGTGCCGACAAGGGCAGCAAGTCCTACAAATGCCCACGAATTCGTGAGTGTGAATAAGTTAGTACTTGTTAACGATCGTGCGGCGAACGATCCTTCTCGTGCTCCGCCATCACATTCACCTCGACGAACCGTCCGGCTCCCCTGCAACCAACGAGCCGGTCTGTTCGCCCTGCAACGAGGAGAACAATGCAAGCGAGACGCACTTTCGTGCTGGCCGCGGCCGGGTCACTGGTCGCTGCCGTGCTCACCCAGACGGGCGCGCACGCGACCCCGCAGCCTCAGCCGGGCCAGACCGCTGAGGCCATGGCGGTGGACGCGGCCGCAAGCCTCGTCGACAGCCGGCCCGCCCAGCTGCACGTGAGCCAGAACGACGCGTTCATCCGGCACAACACCATCTCGTCCACGAACGGCCTCAAGTACGTCCCCTACGAGCGGACCTACAAGGGGATGCAGGTGGTGGGTGGTGACTTCGTCGTCGTCACCAACTCCACCGGGCAGGTTCTGCACACGTCGGTCGGCCAGAGCTCGACGATCGACATCGCCGACGCCAAGGCGTCCGTGACCAAGGCCCAGGCCGAGGCCACCGCCAGGACCGCGATGTCCACTGTGGACAGCGTGAACCCGGCCGAACAGGTCGTCTTCGCACTCGACGGCACGCCGAAGCTCGCTTGGAAGGTCTCGGTCGTCGGCCGGGACTCCGAGGGCCCGAGCAAGCTCGACGTGATCGTGGACGCGGCGAACAACAAGGTGCTGCACACGCAGGAGCGGGTGCTGCACGGCACCGGCAACAGCGGGTGGAACGGGCCCTCCGTGCCCCTCGCCACCACGCAGTCCGGTTCGACCTTCTCGATGAAGGACCCGAACCTCACCAACGTCAGCTGCCAGGACGCGGCGAACAACACGACGTTCACCAAGTCCAGCGACACCTGGGGCAACGGCACGGCGACGAACCGCGAGACCGGGTGCGTCGACATCCTGTTCGCGGCGCAGACCGAGTCGAAGATGCTCACGCAGTGGCTGGGCCGCAACGGCTTCGACGGCAACGGCGGCGGCTGGCCGATGCGCGTCGGCCTGAACGACCAGAACGCCTACTACGACGGCAGCCAGGTCCAGATCGGCAAGAACACCGCCGGGCAGTGGATCGGTTCGCTCGACGTCGTCGCGCACGAGCTCGGCCACGGCATCGACGACCACACGCCGGGTGGTATTTCCGGTGCGGGCACGCAGGAGTTCGTCGCGGACGTCTTCGGCGCGTCCACCGAGTGGTTCGCCAACGAGCCGTCGCCCTACGACACGCCCGACTTCCTCGTCGGCGAGACGATCAACCTGGTCGGCAGCGGCCCGATCCGCAACATGTACAACCCCTCGGCGAAGAACCACGCGAACTGCTACAGCAGCTCGATCCCGAACACCGAGGTCCACGCGGCCGCCGGGCCCGGCAACCACTGGTTCTACCTGCTCGCGCAGGGCACGAACCCGACCAACGGCCAGCCGACGAGCACCACGTGCAACAACACGTCGATCACCGGCCTGGGCACCGAGAAGGCGCTCAAGATCTTCTACAACGCCATGCTGCTCAAGACCTCCGGCAGCTCCTACCTCAAGTACCGCACGTGGACGCTGACCGCGGCCAAGAACCTCTACCCCGGCAGCTGCGCGGAGTTCAACACGGTCAAGGCCGCCTGGGACGCGGTCAGCGTGCCCGCGCAGTCCGCTGACCCGACGTGCAACCCGACCGGCACGGTCACCGTCAGCAACCCCGGCAACCAGTCCAGCACCGTCGGCACCGCGGTGAGCCTGCCGCTGTCGGCGAGCGGCGGCACCGCGCCGTACACCTGGTCCGCCACCGGACTACCCGCCGGGCTGTCCATCAACTCCAGCAACGGCACCATTTCCGGCACGCCGACCACCGCGGCCACCTCGAACGTGACGGTGACCGCGACGGACAGCGCGAACAAGAGCGGCACCGCCTCGTTCAGCTGGACCGTCGGCACGGGCGGCGGCAACTGCTCCGGCCAGAAGCTCGCCAACCCCGGCTTCGAGTCGGGCAGCGGTTCCTGGACGGCGACCTCCGGCGTCATCGGCCAGCACGGCACGCAGGAGCCCGCGCACGGCGGCACCTGGGCGTCGTGGCTGAACGGCTACGGCTCGTCGCACACCGACTCGCTGTCCCAGTCGGTGACGATCCCCGCCGGCTGCAAGGCGTCGTTCACCTTCTACCTGCACATCGACACCGGTGAGACCGGCAGCACCGTCTACGACAAGCTGACGGTCACGGCCGGGAGCACCACGCTCGGCACGTTCTCCAACACGAACGCCGCGGCCGGCTACGTGCTGAAGACGTTCGACCTGTCCTCGTTCGCGGGTCAGACCGTGACGCTGAAGTTCAACGGCGTTGAGGACGCCTCGCTGCAGACGTCGTTCGTCGTGGACGACACGGCGGTGACGCTCAGCTGATGAGGAGTGCGGTTGCCGGGCGCTGGAAATCAGCCCGGCAACCGCACACCCATCTCGCGGTAGTGCGCGGCGGCTTCGTCGACCCGGCCCAGCCCGTGCAGCGCGTGCGCGAGCTCGATCCGGTAACCGATTCGTTGTGCCAGCTCCAAAGCATGTCCGAACGAGGCGTCGGCGTCGGCTGAACCCAGTTCCCGTTGCACCGAGCCCAGCACGTTCCACGCGCTCGCCAGGTGATCGACCAGCGAGCCGCGCCTCAGGTCCTCGACCACTTCGGACGCGACCGCCAGCGCGCGGTCCAGGTGACCGGCCCTGCGGTGGCCGGCGGCGAGTTTGATCTGGCCGCGCACCGTGTAGTCGGTGTTGCCCACCTCGCGCGCCAGCTCCAGGCCCTCGTACAGCGACCGCAACGCCTGGTCGTGATCACCCTGCCTGCTCAGCGTCGCGCCCAGGCCGGACAGCACGGACGCCTCCTCGCTGCGTTCGGCGATCTCCCTGCTCTGCGCCAGGGCTTTGCCGAGGTACGTCCAGGCCGTGTCGAGATCGCCGACGGCCAGTGCGATGCGGCCGAGGTTGCCGATGCAGATCGCCAGTATTCGGGAGTTCCCGTCGGCGGCGTAGAGATCCGCGGCCACCCGAGTGGACTCGAACGCCAGCGAGTAGTCGCCGAGTCGTTGGTGCAGCATGCCTTTGATGGCGAGCGCGTACGCCTCGCCCACCTGGTCGGCCAGCTCGCGGGCGATCTCCAGGTTCTGCGTCGCGTACGTCATCGCCTCGCGGTAGCGGCACGCCATGTAGTGCGTGAGCGTGACCTGCGAGAGGTTCACGGCCTGCGCGCGCGTGTCGCCCAGTCGTCGTACGGCTTCGAGTCCGGCTTCCTGCAGCACCACGAGCTCGTCGATGCGGTGCGTGATCATCAGGAAGTGGCCGAGGTGGCGGGGCAGGTCGCGCACGTGCCGGTCGGACCCGGTGCGCACCGCGTGGGCGCCGGCCGCGATGAGGTTGCGGTGCTCGCCGGTGAACCACGCCAGGGCGCTCGGCAGGGTGAACACGTCCGGCATCGACGCCGGCGGGTGGGCGATCTCCGGTTCGGCACGCCTTCTGCCCGGTTGCAAGGCATCCGCGGCGCGGTCGGCGACGGCGAGGTAGTAGTCGAGCAGGCGTGCGTCGGCCTCCGCCCGGCGGTCGGTGTCGGAGACCAGGCTCAGCGCGTGCTCGCGCAGCAGGTCGTGCAGCCGGAACCGGTCGCGCTCGCGTTGTTCGAGCAGGTGGTGGTCGAGCAGGTCCTCCAGCAGGTCCTCGGCGGCGAAGCGCTTGACGCCGAGCAACGCCGCGGCGGCGTGCGCGTCGATGTCCGCGCCGGGGTGCGTGCCCAGCAGCCGGAACGCTTGCTGCTGCGACGGTTCCAGGTAGTGGTACGACAACGCGAACGCGGCGGCGACGTCGCGGTCGTCGATCGCCAGCTCGGATAATCGTTGCTGTTCGGTGCGCAGCCGCTCAACGAGGTCCTCGACCGTCCACCTGGGACGGTGCCGCAGCCGGGCTCCCGCGATCCGCACGGCCAGCGGCAGGTACCCGCACAGCGCGACGAGCTCGGCCACGCCCTCGCCGCGGTCCTCACCGACGACCCGGCGGAACAGCAGCTCGGCGTCGTCCGGCGGCAGCACCTCCAGCGAGAGCGGCACCGCACCGTCCAAGTTGGGCAACCGGCGCCTGCTGGTCACGATGACCGCGCAGCCGGGCGAACCCGGCACGAGCGGCCGCACCTGCGCCGCGTCCACGGCGTTGTCCAGGATCACCAGCGCTCTGCGGCCCGCCATCGCGGTGCGCCACTCGACGACGCGTTCGTCGGCGTCGGCGGGGATCTCCTGCGCGCTGACGCCGATCGACCGCAGCAGCACGCCCAGCGCGGCGTGCGGCTCGACGGGCTCGCGGGACGGGGTGAAGCCGTGCAGGTCGACGAAGAGCCGGCCGTCCGGGAAGCGATCGGCCAGCTCGTGGCCCGCCCGCACGGCCAGCGCGGTCTTGCCGACCCCTGCCATGCCGTCGATCGAGACGATTCCGCCGCTGGTGCCGAGCAACCGGGTCAGCTCGTCCACCCGGCCGGTGAAGTCGGGCAGGTCGAACGGCAGCGAGTCGGGTGCCCTGGTCTCGGCGACGAGGACGGGTTCCGGTGCGGCCACTGGTTCGGCGACGCTCAGGCTCAGGCCCGGATCCGAGCGCAGGATCCGCTCGTACAACGACTTCAGCTCCTGCCCCGGATCGACGCCGAGATCCTCGGCGAGCAACCGGCGGCACTCGTCGTAGCGGCGCAACGCCTCCGCCTGCCGGCCGCACCGGTGCAGCGCGAGCATCAGCAACCCGACGAGCCGCTCCTGGTACGGGTGCTCGGCGCAGAGCGTGGTGAGGTCGCCGACGACCTCGCGGTGCCGGCCCAGTTCGAGCTCGCGTTCGACCCACTCCTCGGCGACGCTCAGGTGCTCCTGCACCAGGCCGTCCCGCAGCCGGTCGATCACCGAGGAGCCGGCGACCCCGTCGAACGGCGTGCCCCGCCACAGCGCGAGCGCCTTGAACAGCCCGGCCGCCGGGTGCTCCAAGGCCCTGGCCTGCGCCACCAGCCGGCGGAACGCGTGCAGGTCGACCTCGGCGTCCAGCGCGTAGCCGGGTGAGCGCCGCACGATGCCCAGACCGGTGGGCTTGAGGATCTTGCGCAACCGCGAGACGTAGCCGTGCACGAGACCGCGCCAGTCACCCGGCGGCTCCTCGCCCCACAGCGCCTCGGCGAGCCGTTCGACGGACACGCCCTGGCCCGCGTTGAACGCGAGAACGGCGAGCACGCAGCGTTGCTGAGGGGCGCCCGCGGCCAGCCGCTCCCCCTCGTGCCAGATCTCGACCGACCCCAGGATTCCGATCTCCATGACGACCGCCACCTTAGCCGTCCAGGTTTCGTGCAGGTGGGCTGCTTACATTTCTCGCGGCACCTGAACTCGCATCTCAACTGGGGAGATCGCATCCATGTCCAGACGTCTGTTCGCCCTGCTCACCGCGGCGGTCCTGCCGCTGACCGTCCTCACCGCTCCGGTCGCGCTGGCCGAGCAGACCAGTGGTCCCGAGGCGTGCGCCTATCACGCCGACCAGGCGGGCTTCACCGGCGACGCGCTGGTCGAGGCGATCGCGGTCGGCATGACCGAGTCGCACTGCCGGCCCGACGCGACCCACCGCGACGAGAACGGCCAGCTCGACCAGGGCCTGTACCAGATCTCCTCGCTCGACGGCAGTCGCAACAACTGCTACCTGAACCCGGCCTGCAACGCCGAGGTCGCGCGCGGCATGTACGAGGCGCAGGGCGAGAAGTGGCTGCCGAAGTGGAAGGCGAGCTACGGCACGCAGCGCTACCGCGACTGGCTGCCGGTGGCACAGGAGGCGGCCAAGCCGTACCTGGAGCCGCGCATCGGCCGGATCGGGGTGCTGAACGGCGGCACGCTGTCGGTGAAGGAGGGAAACCTCTGGTCGGGCTGGACGACGCAGCTGAACGGCGTGGCCAAGTTCGAGATCGACGGGAATCGCATCGGTGTGCTGACCACGGGCGGTGACGTCATGGTCAAGGAGGGCGACCTCTACGCGGGGTGGACCACCCAGGCGAGCGGTGCCAGGGACTTCCACCTGGCGGGCAACAGGATCGGCGTGCTGCGCAACGACGGTTCGCTGGCCGTGAAGGACGGCAACCTCTGGTCGTCGTGGACCGAGCAGACCGGCAACGTGAGCGACTTCGACCTCACCCCCAACCGCATCGGCGTGGTCCTCGCCACCGGCGAGGTCACGGTCAAGGAAGGTGACCTGTACGCGGGCTGGGTCGGCCAGATGAGCGGCGGCAAGGACATCGAGCTCGCCGCGGGCCGCATCGGTGTGCTGCGCGACAACGGCACGCTCGTGGTGAAGGACGGCACGCTGTGGTCGTCGTGGACCGAGCAGACCGGTGACGTCGCGAACTTCGAGATGACGAACAGCCGCATCGGTGTCGTGCTCACCAACGGGGACGCCACCGTCAAGGAAGGCGACCTCTACGCGGGCTGGGTCACCCAGGCGGGCGGTGTCGTGGACATCGAGCTCTCCGGCGACCGCGTCGGCGTCCGGCAGTCCCACGGCGCGTTCCAGGTCAAGGAGGGCAACCTCTGGTCCGGCTGGACCGAGCAGTCCTCGTCGGTCTCCCAGGGGGACCTGACGCACCGTCGCTAGAAACCGCGAAAAGGCGCTTTCCCGAGTTCCGGGAAAGCGCCCTTTTTCGTGTGGATCAGTGGCGGTTGCAGGTGATCTGGGAGTCGGGGACGGGGAGCGATCCGCCGTTGAAGTAGCGCAGGGCGGACTTGAAGTCGTTGCACCGCTCGGCGTCCTCCGCCGAGCTGGCCCGGTAGCCGACGTAGCGGGAGATCAGGCCCATGTCGTAGTGGTCAGCGGCGTTGTTGGAGTCCGAGCGGGCCACCGTCCAGTACCAGCGGGCGATCGGGGCGCTGTACTGCAGGCTGCGCGCCAGCTCCGGGTTGCCGAGCAGGTCGACACCGAGGTTGCTGCCCGCGCCCCGGTAGTTGCTGTCGCCGGTCAGCTGGATGAAACCGCGCCCCTGGTAGGTGGCGCCGGTGTTCTCCAGCGCGTTGTAGCGGAAGCCGCTCTCGTTGCGCAGGGTCGCGAGGAACGCGGCCTTGCGCGCCGGAGTGGTGATGCCGCCGCGGACCATCTCGGCGTTCAGGCTCTCGAGTCCTTGCTGGACGGCGTCCGGGTCGCCGATCGCGCCGTAGATGTTGCGCAGGTCCTGGAGGGTGACGCCGCTGGTGGGCACGGTGACGGGGGTGGTGGTGAGGTCGGCGGCCGAGACGCCGCCCGCCTGCTCGGTCCACCCCGCCCAGAGGTTGCCCTCCTTCACCGCGAAGGAACCGTTGTCGCGCAGGACTCCCAGCCGGTCGCCGGAGAGTTCGATCTCCTGCACACCGCCTGCCTCGCCGACCCAACCCGCGTAGAGGTCACCTTCCTTCACCGTGGCCTCGCCGTTGGTCAGCACGACACCGATGCGGTCGGGGGTGAGCTCGAAGTCCTTGACGTTGCCGGTCTGCTCGGTCCACGACGACCACAGGTTGCCGTCCTTCACCACGAGCGAGCCTTCGTCGCGCAGCACACCGATGCGGCTTCCCGCCAGTTCGATGTCCTTGGCGCCGCCCATCTGGCCGACCCACCCCGCGTACAGGTCACCTTCCTTCACCGTGACCTCGCCGGTGGCGAGGACCACGCCGATGCGGTCCGGGGTGAGGTCGAAGTCCTTGACGTTCCCGGTCTGCTCGGTCCAGCCGGCCCAGAGGTTGCCGTCCTTCACGGCCAGCGAACCGTCGTTGCGCAGGACACCGATCCTGTTGCCGCCCAAGTGGAAGTCCTTGGCGCCACCGGCCTGGGTGGTCCACTGGGCGTAGAGGTCGCCCTCCTTGACCATGACGTCGCCGCCGGTGGTCAGCACGCCGATTCTGTTGCCGTCGATCTCGAACTTGGCCACGCCGTTCAGCTGCGTCGTCCAGCTGGACCAGAGGTTTCCTTCCTTCACCGAGAGGGTGCCGCCGGAGAGCACACCGATGCGCGGCCCCGTTTCGGCGGCTTGAGCGGCCGGGGTGGAGATGAGGGTGGTGGCGAGGGTGGCACCGATCAAAGCCGCGCCCGCGATCTGCTTCTTCATTTCGGAGTCCTTTTCCAGGAATTCGGACGCGGTTTACCGGTGGGTGAGGTCTGCGGCCGAGACACCGCCGGCCTGCTCGGTCCAACCGGACCAGAGGTTGCCTTCCTTCACGGCGAAGGAATCGTCGTTGCGCAGCACGCCGATCCGGTCCACGGAAAGCTCGATGTCCTTGATGCCGCTCGCCTCGGTGACCCAGCTCGCGTAGAGGTCGCCTTCCTTGACGGTGGCGTCACCGTTGGTGAGCACGACACCGATGCGGTTGTTCGTCATCTCGAAGTTCACGACGTTGCCGGTCTGCTCGGTCCAGCCCGCCCACAACGAGCCGTCCTTCACCACGAGCGAACCGTCCTCGCGCAGCACACCGAGGCGGCCCGCGGCGAGCTCGATGTCCTTGCCGCCGCCCATCTGGCCGACCCAGCCCGCGAACAGATCGCCTTCCTTGACGGTGACCTCGCCGTCGCCGAGCACGACACCGACGCGGTTCGGGGTGAGGTCGAAGTCCTTGACGTTGTTGGTCTGCTCGGTCCAGCCGGCCCACAGGTTGCCGTCCTTGACCGCGAGCGAGCCGTCGTTGCGCAGCACGCCGATCCGGTCACCGGCCAGGTGGAAGTCCTTCGCGCCACCGGCCTGGGTGGTCCACTGGGCGTAGAGGTCGCCCTCCTTGACCATGACGTCGCCGCCCGTGGTCAGCACGCCGATGCGGTCGCCCTCGATCTCGAACTTCGCGACGCCGTTCAGCTGCGTCACCCAGCTCGACCAGAGGTTTCCTTCCTTCACCGACAGCGTGCCGCCGTTCAGGACGCCGATCCGGCCGATCTGCTCCGCGGCCTGCGTCCACCACGACGTCTGCTTGTTGGCGCCGGCCCAGCTGAAGCTGATGTGGATGTGGTCCTGGTGCGGGCTCGCCCCGCTGTAGGGCGTCCACCCCGCGTCCGGCCGGTACGCCTCCCAGATCTTGTTGTTCCAGATCAGGTACATGACGCCGAGGCGACGGGCCATCGCGTGCTTGTTGCCGTGCTGGTCAGTCGCGAGCAGCCAGCCGAGGAAGTCCTCCGCCTTGGCCCGGTCCGCGGTGTCGAAGTAGTTGAAGTGGTAGTCGAGCGCCCTGCCCTCGTGGTGCTCGCTGGTCTGGCCGTCGCAGTTGCGGACGATGCCCGAGGTGTGGTTGCCGTAGGTGGCGTTGAGCAGGTCGCGCACCCCGAGCGGGCCCGGCTTGGCCGATGCCTCGCAGGTGCGCTGTGCGTCGTAGGCGGAGTAGGGGTCGATCCCGGCGCCGAAGTTCGGCGTCGTCGGCGCGGCCTGCGCCGTGATGGTGCCGAGTGCGATGGCCGCGACGACCGCGACCAGTGCGGACTTGATTCCACGCATGACTATTCTCCCAAGATTTCCGTGGCAATTGACTCTGCGTGTTCCCGGTCATTCGCAGCGATGAGCGCGACGACGTGGGAACCGGATTCATCGACGCGAATTCTCAGGTTCTCCAGCTTTGTGCCCCTGAGTGCGTCCGGGTCTACTTCTGCTTTCAGGTTTCTTTCGACCAGGAACATCGTGGGGCAAACATTGCCGGGCAGACCGGTGCCGCGACAAGGGTTTCAGGCCGTCCGGAAATGCCCTGGCCGGATCAGGACAAGCGCGTCCAGGTTCCGTCCAGGTTCTGTGAGGGTGCCGTGCAGGTCGCCTGAATAGCGTTTTCGGCATGCGTACAGGAGATGTGCAGGAATTGGTCATGCGAGCACAGACCGAGATCGATCTGTGCATGTCGGGCGGGGTCGACGTCGACCTCCGCTTCCTCCCGCGGGGAACGCCCGTGCGCGTCCTCTACCCGGACGACGTGGACCGCGCCTCGGTGCCGGACTTCTTACGCGGCCACGACCAGGTCCGGGTCTGCGCGGGCCTGCCGACCGGCCTGGTGCTCTGCGACGGCACCGCGGTGGTGCCCGGTCCGGCGACCGTCACGGCGCCGGAAACCGTTGCGCTGCTGAAGGCCTGGTTCGACCACCTGTGGGCGGGGGCGATGTCCGCCGACACACGTGCCGTGGAGGGGTTGACCGACCAGGAGAGAACGATCCTGCGCCTGCTCGCGGGAGGGGTGACCGACGACGCGGCGGCGGCTCGGCTCGGCACGTCGGCGCGTTCGGTGCGGCGGGTGATGTCGGGGGTGATGGGGCGGCTCGGGGCGCGCAGCCGGTTTCAGGCCGGGCAGCTGGCGGCTCGGCGCGGCTGGCTGTAGCCGGACATGAGTGATGGCGGCAGCGCAAGGATCTGCGCTGCCGCCATCACTCATGTCAGGACGTGCCGGGACAACTGCCGGAGAAGGTCTGGCCGGTGCGGAAGAAGCGGACGGCCTTGTCCGCGCAGTCGACGAGCCACAACGAGCCGTGCGTGCTGTCGTCCACGGTCAGCAGCGCTCCACCGATCTTGCGCTGCATCTGCTCCGCCCACACGTGCGGCGTCACGGTCTCGTAGCGGTGGCCGGCGAGTTGCAACGGGCTGGAGCCGTGCTTCAGGTGCCACGGCGTCGCGGGCAAAGGCCAGCCCGCGCACCAGTTGCCGTAGCCAGCGCCGGTGGGGAAGAGCGGGTACTTCTCCTGCCGGTACTGGACTTGACGCCACGCCTCGTCGACGTTCGGGGCCTTGCCCTGGTCGTTGCACAGCACGGCGCGCTGCATCAGCAGGCCGCCGTACCACACCGGCGTCAGGCCGAAGCCCTCGTTCTCCGGCTCGTCGCCGGTCAGCGGCGGCACACCACCGGTCCGGAGCGCCACGATCGACTCCGCGACCTGCTGCCAGACCGTGCGCTTGTAGGTGAGCATCGAGCGCAGATGACTTCCGGTGTACCTGTGCCCGTTGACCGTGACGGGCGCGTGGTCGAGCTGAGCGGCCAGATCGCTGATCGACTTCGTCACCGCCTGCCCGGTGGCTCCGAGGTGGAACGCCGAGTCCCGCTCGGCCAGCCAACCGGCGAGGACCTCGTAGTTGGACTGCTTGGCCGCGGCCGAGCCCAGGTTCATCGTCTCCACCGTGAAGTCCGCGGGCATCACGGAGTCGAGCAGCATCCGGTCGACGCGGTGGTCGTAATGGCTGCGGTAGACGGCACCCAGTGCGGTGCCCCAGGAGATGCCGAAGTAGCTGATCTTCCGTTCACCCAGCGCGACGCGGATGTCGTCCATGTCGTCGGCGACGGCCCTGGTGGACAGGTTGGTCAGCAGCTCGCGGTCGTAGCCGATGCAGCGGGCGTTGGTGCGGGCGTTGCGCTCGTAGTCCTGACGGAACCGTTCGGACGGGCTCGCCTGCGGGTCGGGCTCGGGACCGTCCTCGGGGGTGGCTTCGCATCCGACGCCCCCGCTGAACCCGACGGCGCGCGGGTCGAAGCCGATGAGGTCGTGGTCGGTGTTCAGCTCGGCGAACTTCGTCTTCGTCAGGTCGTACGGCAAGCTGACACCCTGGTTGCCGGGGCCGCCGGGGTTCAGCAGCAGCACACCGCGCCGCTTCTTCTGGTCGGTGGCCTTGATGCGGCTGACGGCCAGGTCGATTTTCCGGCCGTGCGGGCGTGAGCGGTCGAGCGGCACGGTGACCGTGGTGCACTCGCTGCGGTCGTCGTCCGGGTACCAGTGCTCGTGGACCTGCCGGCACGGTTTCCAGTCCAAAGTGGATGCGCCGGCGGGTGGCGTGGTGACAAGCGGAACGACCAGCATCGCCACGGCCGCAGCGCGAAGTAGTTTCGACACGCGGCTGAGCGTAGGAAGACGATCTGTGCTCGCGGATCATGCGCGCGGATGATCCGGTCGTCCTACTGCAGGCTGATCAGGTCACCACGAGTCGCGCGACCAGGTCTGCTCGCTCAGGTCCTCCTCGGGCTCCGGTTTCGGCGCGGGCTTCTGCACAGGCTCGGGACCGTCGGGAACGCCGGCCAGCTCGTCCTCGGCGAGTCGCGCCAGCTCCGCCTGGCCCTGCTCGGCCAGTGCCTGCCTGTCCTCGTCGGACGTGGTGGCGTACCAGGAGGAGAGCGCTTCCGCACCGGCGCCGAGAGCCTCGTCGTACGCGCGGCTGGTCAGGATCTGGGCGGGCGTCGTGCGTCCGGCGAGCAGCTCCTTGGCCATCTCGGCGAGCGCGGGGCTCTGCTCGTTCGCGACGAGCTTCTTGAGCAGCTGGCGCTGGTGCCGGTCGAGGCCGGGCCGCAGTTCGGTTTCCGTCATGTCGTCACCTGTGCAGGGCCGGGTGCCCGTACGATCCGGGCAGTGGATGGGCTTTGAAACCGCTGTCGCTCATCACCATCAGGATCTCGCCCTTGGCCGTGCGGACGATGTACGAGAGTGCCTGGAACAGCTCGCCGATCTTGCTCCACGCCTCGACGACCTTCATGCACTGCCACGCCGCCACCGACCAGAGCACGGCCGGCGCGATGACGGACTCGGACATGACCCCGCCCGCGACCGCCTCGAGGGCGATCCAGAAGACCTTGTCGAAGATGTCCTGCACCAGGTCACCGGCGACCTTGGCGAACTCCCGCACACCGTCCGCGACCTTCTCGTACTCCTCCTTCAGCTTCACGAAGGCGTCCTTGTGCTGCTCGAGGGACGTCTGGAGCTTCTGGAAGTAGGCGTAGGACCCGTCGGCCGCCTTGCCGCCCCAGGCGTTGAGCAGCAGGCGGTGGTTGTCCATGACGTTGCGGCCGACGTCGCTGCAGAAGAAGCCGAGGGAGTTGAACGCGCCGCAGCACTTCGAGAACGACTCCCAGTCGCCGGCGATCCACTTGCTGATCTCATCGACGGGATTCACCCCGATGAGGACGTCCAGGATGTTCGCCGTCCAGTAACCGGGACTGACGGCGTTGTTGATCGCGTCGATCACGGCCATCGGGTCGAGGGGTTCCTCACCGGCTTGCGGGGGAGTCAGCCTGCCCTCGGGGAACATGGTCTCGCGCAACACGAACGGCCCGGTGAAGTGCTGCACCGAAGGACTCGGCACGTCCGGGAGCTTGTTCTCGAACGCGCGCGCCTCGGCCTCGTCCGTGGTGCGGTAGTACTTCGCGGTCTTGGCCATCTCGAGCGCGTTCGTCTTGCAGACGGCCGTCAGCTGGGCGAGCACCTCGTTGATCCGCGACTGCAGCTGGTCGTGTGTCGTGAGCAGCTCCGCGATGAGGCCGTCCTGCTGGTCGGTGATCTCCAGGTTGGCCTTGGCGTACCGCTCGGCGGCCTCCGAGTGCTCTTCCTGCTTGCCGAGAACCGCGGCGAAGTCCCCGATGACCGCCGGTGACGCGTGGAAGTCCACGGACCCCCTCCTCCTGATCTGTCCACGGAGGATATTCGCGGGTCCTTGACGGTTTTCTTGAATGCCGCGCGGCTACTGGGGCGTACTCGCCGCGATGTCCTGCACGGCCTGGCAGGCGCTGTCCACCGGATCCGCCGCGTTCGCGTGCACGGCGAGCTTGGCCAGCAACGCCTTCAGGCTCGCCTGGTCCTGCGCCGACAGCCCGGCCAGCACGTGCGCCTCGGCGTGCCGCAGCCGCAGGTCGAGCTCGGCGAGCCGCTTGCGACCGACGTCCGTGGCCACGACCAGGCGGGTGCGGCGGTCGGCCGGCGCGGGCTGACGGGTGACCAGCGAGGCGCGTTCCAGGTCGTCGAGGAGGTAGGTCATGACCGTGCGGTCGATGCCCAGCTGCTGGCACAGGGCGGACTGGCTTTCGGGCTGGTCGCGAACCGCGGCGGTGAGGATCTGGTAGCCGCGGTGGCCGCCGGGCAGGTCGCCCACCGCCACGTTCGTCGCCTTGACGTACGCGCGGAAGACCACGCCGAGGGTGAAGCCGAAGTCTTCGTCGAGGGCGGTCACCCGGCCAATGATAGCCCGAGCAGAACGTCTGCCGAGCAGAACATCTGTGTGGCATACTTTCGGCATGCCAGATTACGGCCACTCGCTCGAGTTCGGTGTGTTCCTGCCGCCCGCCGCCGACCAGTTCGGCGACACGCTGCGGCTCGCGCAGGCCGCCGACGCGCTCGGCCTGGAGCTCGTGAGCATCCAGGACCACCCGTACAACTCGACGTTCCTCGACACGTGGACGTCGTTGTCGGTCATCGCGGCGGCGACGTCCAACGTCCGCGTCTTCCCCAACGTCGCCAACCTGCCGCTCAGGCCGCCCGCGATGCTCGCCAGGGCCGCCGCGAGCCTCGACGTCATCACCGGCGGCCGGGTCGAGCTCGGGCTCGGCGCCGGGGCGTTCTGGGACGCCATCGCCGCCATGGACGGCCCTCGCCGCACCCCGGCCGAGTCGGTCGAGGCACTGGAAGAAGCCATCACGGTGATCCGGGCACTGTGGACGCCCGGGCGTGGAAGCCGGTTGCCGGGCAAGCACTACTCGCTCAACGGCGCGCGGCCCGGCCCGTTCCCCGCGCACGACATCGGCATCTGGCTCGGCGCGTACAAGCCGCGGATGCTCAAGCTCACCGGCCGGCTCGCCGACGGGTGGCTGCCGTCCGCCTCCTACGCGACGCCGGACCAGTTGCCCACGATGAACGCGATCATCGACGAGGCAGCCGAACAAGCCGCCCGTTCGCCAAAGGACATCCGCCGGCTCTACAACATCGACGGCGGCTTCACCGCCGAACAGCTCGCCGAGCTCGCGCTCGGCAACGGCGTCAGCGGGTTCATCCTCGTGGTCAACGGCGACGACGAGCTGCGCCGGTTCGCCGAGGAGACCGCCCCGGCCGTGCGCGAGATCGTGGCAGGGGCACGAAGCCCAAAAGTCGTTGACCGGCTCGGGGTGATCCCGACGCCGGACGACGGCATCCGCATCTCGGACGAGCGGCTGTGGGACGAGTCCGCGCGCCCGACCGGCCCCGCACCCGAGCCCGGCGCCGTCTACACGCCGACCGGCAAAGCGCTCGGCCAGCAGCTGATCGACGTGCACAACCACCTGCGGCGGGAGCTGAACAACGTCCGGTCACTGGTGCAGCGGGTGGCCGACGGCACGCTCGCCGTGGGTGCCGCCCGTTCGGAGATCAACACGATGACCATGCGCCAGAACAACTGGGCCATGGGCGCGTACTGCGAGAGCTACTGCCGCCTGATCACCATGCACCACACGCACGAGGACCGGTCGCTGTATCCCCAGCTGCGGCACGGAGACGATCGGCTCGGCCCTGTGCTCGACCGGCTGACCGAGGAGCACCACGTCATCCACGACGTGCTCGAACGCGTCGACGCCGCGCTGGTCGCGATGGTCGCAGAGCCCAAGAAGATCATCGATCTGCAGGACGCCGTGGACGTGCTCACGGACACCCTGCTGTCGCATCTGTCCTATGAGGAGCGTGAGCTGGTCGAACCGATGGCGCGAATTCCGTACCACTACTGAGTGCACCTGGGCGTGTGCAGCGGTGAAACGCGCATCAACACCCAGACACTGAACGCGTGGACACCAGGAAGCGAGTCGATCCGGTCCGGCGCGGTCGCACGATTCTGGGTGCGTCGCTGGTGGTCACAGCGGCTGCCGCAGGTACACGGGCCGCTCTCGGGTTCAGCCGCGCGGCGGAGACCGAGCACGCGATCCGCGCGAAGGACGGGCTGGACATCACGGTCGCGCTGCACCACGGACTGACCTGGGGCTGGCTCGCGTTCGCCGTGCTGACCGGGATTGCCGCACTTCCGTTGCTGGTCAACGGAAGTGGCCGGGTGTTCGCGGCCGGCGTCTGCTACGCGCTGGGCATGCCGCTGCTGCTGCTCGCGATCGGTGTGCCCGCACCGGTTTCCGCGGTCGGCACGGCGACGTGGGTGGCGTGCGGGAGCATCCTGCTGCTCGGCTGTTTCGTGATGCTGACCTCGGGACCTGTGCAACAGCAAGAACAACGGCACCAGCGCCGCCGTTCCGCGCGATCTCGCTGATATCTCCATTCCGGACACACGTGCCGTGCGGGACTGGCAGGGTGTTCGGAATGATCGAGACAGCCCGGCTGGCCGGGTTCTTCGCCGCCCACGGTGTCTGGTGCGTCTCAGAGGGAGAGACGCTGATCCCGTTGCTCGGCTACCAGCACGCCGACGGCGAGTACGGCATGGACCGGTTGATGTTCGACGACTTCGCGGAAGGCGCCCGCGCGGGCCAGGACGCGCTGGCGGACGGCGACCCGAGCTGGGTCGGCGCGGTGCTGGTGGCCGACGGCTACATCCACCTGGAGCAGGGCCGGACCGACGCGCTGATCGTCGAGGCGGTCCAGTACGGGCCGTACCGGCAGAGCATGCAGGTCGCGGTGCCGTATCGGCCCGCGGACCACGGGTTCGCGGTGCACAAGCCCAAGTTCATGGACATCGACTGCGACGACCCGAACCTCGGACCGCTCGCCGAGGCCTTCTTCGTCGGTGCCGCTTCCCACACGGAAGCCAACGCCGTGTGGGAAGCGCACCTGGACGAATCCGTCTAACGCGCCGCGACCACCGTGCAGGTGGCCGAAGCCTGCTTGTTCGGGTTGCTCTCGGAAACGGCCGTCAGCGTCACCTTCGACGTCACCGGCCCACCGTTGCGCTGTGCGTGCACCGGAACGTTGACGGTGCCGCCGAACTTGGCCGTGGCCAACGCGTTCGGCACCGAGACGGTCCACCCGTTCGCCGCCGTCGCCGACACCCGGTACACGTCACCGTCGATGTACTGGGTGACGGGCTCCGGGTGCTGCGAGGTCGGCGGAGCGGCACGACCGGTGTTCACGACCGGGAAGCTGCACGTCGCGACGCCGTCCTGCGTCCTCGCCTGACCGGGCATGACCTGCACGCCGCGCTGCTGCGGTCCCGCGCCGTCCAGCGACCGGATCGCCACGGTGTACGACAGCACGCCACGCGCGTCCCGTTGCACGTCCAGGATGTAGAAGTGCACGCGGTTGGCCGTGTCGACGAACTCGTACTCGCTGCCCGAGTTCGTGCCGGCGTGGAACAGCGCGTCCGACAGCTGCCGGTAGTCGCCGACCGTGATCGGGACCTTGGTGCCGTCGGGCAGGACGTAGTCGGTCATGCCGATGTCCTGCGGGTTGGAGTCGATCACCCACGTGAACGGTGCCGCGTCCTGGTTCTTCGTCTTGGCCAGCAGCACACCCGCGTCCGGCGTGAACGAGTCGGCGCCCATCCGGTCGACGACTTCGAGGGTGTAGTTGTTGTAGCCGCCGCCGTCGCAGAACGGGTTGGTGTTGACGTTGCAGGACGGCGTCCTGTCCGCGTTCAACGCGAGGTTGATGCCGGTCAGCCCGGTCGTTCCCGGATTCACCTCGCGGGCGGTGATCTTCGCGATGACCGCGCCCGAACCGGAGAGCGCTTCCCTGGACAACCGCAGCACGTTCTTCTCGTCGACGATCCCGAGCTTGATCTTGTTGCGCAGGGTCTGTTGTGCGCCAAGGGACGCACCACCGGTCGCCGGGATCGTCCAGCGCGAGTGCGGGCCGCCGGGACCGTTGAACGAGCCGCGCGACAGCATGTCCCACGGGCCGCTGTAGTCACGGCGCGGCGGGCTGCCGAACGGATTGTTGTAGTTGTCGCCGATGCCGAGGACGTGGCTCAGCTCGTGCGCGTACACGCCCTGGCCCGAGCTCTCGGCCTGGGTCGTGGAGCCGCCGCTCGCGTTGGGCCAGATGCTCGATCCCGCGGCCCACGACGTCCAGTCGACGTACCGGGTCTTCGACCAGTTCGGCAGCGCGGGGTCCGGCGGGCCGAAGTCGTCGGTGACGTCCTCCTTGGTGCGGAACTTCATCATCCCGAACTCCTGCCAGGTGCCGGACTCGTCCTGGCCCGCGGAGAGGTAGTAGATGAAGTCGAAGCCGGCCGGAACCTGACTGCCGACGTCGGCGACCCACGCGGCCCGGCCGTCGGTGCGGATGTTGCGGTTGCAGTTGTCACCGGCCGGGCAGCCGGTGCCGCCCTGGAACTCCATGGCGTACTCGTGGTCCTTGCCCGGCATCGTGTACGGGCCGAACGCCTTCAGGTCGACGCCGTAGCGCCCGCCGGAGGTCTCCATCCAGTACTCGTGCACGGTGTGGCCGCGGTTGAGGCCGATCGGTTTGTTGAGGAAGTCCTGGTAGAACTGCGCGACCTGGCTGCGCGGCACCCCGTTGGCCTCGGCGCTCGGGTTGCCGAACACCGTGGAGTTCTTGGGCTGCGTGACGACGAACGGCTGGTTCGGGTAGTCCAGAAGCACTACCGCGCCCTTGAAGGTGCGCACGGAACCGTGGACCGACGGGTCGGCCCAGTTCGTACCGGGAACCTTCTTGTAGTCCCGTTCCCACGTCATGTGGTCGGGGTTGACCCAGTTCTGCGGGTCGATCGGGCCGGGGAAACCGGCGAGGGAGGCCACCCGGGCGTCGTCTCTGGTCTGCTGCCAGGGCTGCTGTTGGGGCCAGTGGTCGAACTGCCACGGATGCGTTGGCTGGTCAGGGGAAGCGGCCGAGTTCCCGGCGGTGACCGTCGCGATCGAGAGGAGCGCGGCGATCAGCAGGGCAGGGCGCCGGTGTGAGCGATCCATGCTCCCACCGTGGTGCAGACCAGCCTCTGCCAGCCACGGCCGATCGTCGGCACTCCGTCTCGCGCTTATGATACCTTGAGGTCTCACGAGACCTTCAGGTCTCATAAGCGCGGGAGGCAGTCATGAAGATCGAGGGATCCGTCGCACTGGTCACCGGGGCCAACCGGGGTATCGGCAACGCGATCGCGCTGGCACTGCTGGAGAACGGCGCGGCGAAGGTGTACGCGGGCGCACGCAAGCCGGAGACGGTCACCGACCCGAGGCTCACCGCGGTGAAGCTCGACGTGACCAACCCCGCCGACATCGCGGCTGTCGCCGAGCTCGCGCAGGACGTCAGCATCGTCGTCAACAACGCCGGCCTGAGCGGAGGCGCTGCCCAGCTGCTCGGCGGGCCGCTGAGCGAGGCACGGGAAGTCATGGAGACCAACGTGTTCGGGCCGTGGGAGATCGCGCGGGCGTTCGCGCCCGCGCTCACCCGCAACGGCGGCGGCGCCCTGGTGAACGTGCTGTCGGTGGCCTCCTGGTGGACATCGGGCTCCCTGCCCGCCTACTCCGCCTCCAAGGCCGCCGCGTGGTCGTTGACCAACGCTTTGCGCCAGGGCCTGCCGGAGACGCTGGTCGTCGGCGTGCACTCCGGGTTCGTGGACACGGAGTTCAGCGCGGCGATCACCGCGCCGAAGATCACCGCGGAGGACCTGGCCGTGCAGGTCGTCGAAGCGTTGCGGGAGAACCGGATCGAGGTTCTCGCCGATCGGTTCACCCGCGAAACCCGGGCAGCGCTCTCCGGCGATGTCGACGCCGTGCACGCCATCAGGCCCTACTAGCTGTCCAGCAACATCTCGACGACGCGGCGCGCGTCCTTCAACGGGCGCGAGTCGCCGTGCACGATCGCGTGCACCACCGCACCGTCGACCTGGATGGCGATCATGCGGCCGATCGCCTCGGAATCCTTGCGCCCCAGTTCCTCCACCGCTTCGGCGAAGGCCTGGGTGACGAGGTCCTTGTACTCACCGGCCAGTGGTGACGCCGGATGGTCCGCGTCGGCCACCTCCAGACGGGTGCTGACGTACACACAAGCCCTGAGCGTGCCCTTGTCGGCGAACCGCGCGAGGCGGTCGAACACACCGAGGACGCGCTGCCGGGGATCCGGGTCGTCCCAGTCCCCCAGCAGCAACGCGAGCTGCCTCGGCAGGAAGTCGCGCAACGCCTCCGCGACCAGCTCGTCCTTGCCGCCGAAGTGCCGGTACAGCGACATCTTGCCCGCGCCGGCCCGTTCCGCGATCGCCGCCGGAGCAGCCGCGCGCAACCCGCCCTCGCGGATCAGCTCGACGGTCGCGTCCATCACGCGCTGCTTCGCGTCCCGGGTTCCTGCCATGACACTGATGATACCTCTAGGTCTCGCACGGCAGGTTGAGGCGGACCGAGGCGCCCCTGCCGTTGGGGACGAACCGCGCGGAACCTCCGTGCACCGCAACGATGTCCGCCACAATCGCCAGTCCGAGGCCGGATCCGGGCATGCCACGGGCGGCGGGCGCGCGCCAGAACCGTTCGAACGCCGCTTTCCGGTGCTCGGCGGGCACTCCGGGCCCCTCGTCGGTCACGGTCAGCCAGCCCGGCCGCGAGCGGACCGTGATGGTCGAGCCGGCCGGGCCGAACTTCACCGCGTTGTCCAGCAGGTTCAGCACACTGCGTTCGAGCGCGGCCGCGTCGCCGAGCACGGTCCAGTCCGAGCGGTCGACGTCGAAGACGTGGTCGTGGGCACGGGTGCGAGCCCGGGTGACGGCCCGGTCGATCACCTCGGCGACGTCGACCGGATCACGGGCCAGTTCGCGGTCGTCTCGCGCCAGCACGACCAGTTCGGTGACGAGGTCGCTGAACTCCCGGCTCTGCGCCTGCAGCCGGTCGAGGACCTCGCCGCGCTGCGGTAGCTCCCGCCCGGTCCGTTCGCTCAACACCAGCAGATCGATGTTGGTGCGCAGGCTGGTCAACGGCGTGCGGAGCTCGTGCGCGGCGTCGTTGACGAGATCTCGCTGCCGACGGCGCGATTCGGCCAGCGCGGCGGTCATCGATGTGAACGCGCGGCCCAGGCGGCCCACCTCGTCCTGGCCCGAGACGGTCACCGGTGTGGTCAGGTCCTCGGTGCGGGCGATGTGCTCGGCGGTCTCGGTGAGGCGTTCCATCGGGGCGAGCGCGCGGCGGGTCAGCCACAGGCCGAGACCTGCCACCAGCAGCACGCCGAGGATCGACACGGCCACCAGGACGCCGGCCAGCGCGGCGAGCGTGTCGTTGATCTCGCCGAGGCTGCGGCTGAGGATCAGGACCCGGCCGTCGTCGAGCGGCTGGAGCAGGACGCGCGCCTCGGTGCCGGACTTGGTGACCCCGTCGCGATACGTCGTGGTGCTCACGAAGTCGTCGGCGGTCGTGACCACGGGGTCGACGCCGGGCGGCGCGCAGGTGCCGGCGTCGAGCTCCAGGGTCTGGATGCCCTGGAGGACCTGCTGCAGGCCGTCTTCCGGCCGGCTCTGGCCCTGGCCGCAGGTGATGTGGAACTCCCGCCGATCACCTGGTCCCGGCGGCCGGTCGAACCGCGGCGGCAGGCTCGCCAGCATCGACTTGTCCAGCTGGGTGCGCAGGTTGTGCTCGGTGGCGACCCACGTGATGACGCTGATGCCGGCGATCGCCACCGCCACCACGCAGGCCGTGATCAACGCGAGCTTGCCGCGCAGGAGAACCGGGCCCTTCATGACGACTCGCGCAGGATGAAACCCAGGCCGCGCACGGTGTGCAGGAGGCGTGGACGGCCACCCGCCTCCGTTTTGCGGCGCAGGTAGCCGATGTACACGTCGAGGTTGTTGGTGCCCTGGTCGTGGCCCCACACGGCGTGCTTGAGGTGCTGCTTGGTCAGCAACCGTTCCGGGTCGCCCAGGAACACGGCCAGCAGGTCGAACTCGGTCGGTGTCAGGTCGAGCCGCTCTCCGCCGCGGACGACCTCACGAGCCTGCAGATCCAGGTGCAGATCGGCGAACCGCAGCTCCTGCGGGGTGGTGCGGTGCCGGTTCTGCTTGAGGAGCGCCCGGACGCGGGCCAGCAGCTCCTCCAGCGCGAACGGTTTGACCAGGTAGTCGTCGGCACCGGCGTCCAGGCCGGTGACCTTGTCGCCCAACGCGTCGCGAGCGGTGAGCATCAGCACGGGCAGGCGCTCCCCCGCCGCACGCAGCCTGCGACAGGCCTCCGAGCCGTCGACGTTCGGCATCATCAGGTCGAGGATCGCCAGGTCGACGCCGGTGAGCCGGCGCAGCGCCTCGGCACCGTCCGCGGCGGTGGTGACCTCGTAGCCCTCGAACTCCAGGCTGCGCCGCAGACTGTCCCGCACGTCCGGGTCGTCGTCCACCACGAGCAGTCGCATACCAGGCACGGTAAGGGCGAAGTCTGTGAGTCCGCTGTGTGGAGCGGGCACCTCTCACGAATCTCTCAGCAGAAGCCAAGGACGTTCTCACGACTACCTGAGCACTCTCGGTCGCACAACGGTCACAGCGCTGTGTCCACAGTGGAACGGAGATGACATGGCGGTGAGTACCGCGCAAGCCACAGGGACGGTGGACATCATGATCCCCGTCTACAACGAGGAACGCGCACTGCCCGGTTGCGTCGAGGTGCTGCACGCCTTCCTGAGCGAGCAGTTTCCCTTCGACTGGTCGATCGTGATCGTCGACAACGCGAGCAACGACCGGACGATGGAGGTGGCCGAGAAGCTGGCCGCGCGGTACGAACGGGTGCGCGTGCACCACCTCGACCGCAAGGGCCGCGGCCTGGCACTGCGGGAGTCGTGGGGCTCTTCGGAGGCCGCTGTCGTCGTGTACATGGACGTCGACCTCTCGACGGGACTGGACGGGCTGCTGCCGCTGGTCGCGCCGCTGCTCAACGGGCACTCGGACCTGGCGATCGGCTCCCGGCTGGCTCCTGGTTCGCGGACGGTTCGCGGACCTCGGCGCGAGCTGGTCTCGCGCGCCTACAACGCGTTGATCCGGTGGACGCACGGCGCGCGGTTCAGCGATGCCCAGTGCGGGTTCAAGGCCGCGCGAACCGATGTCATCCGGCCGTTGCTGGGCCAGGCGCGCGACGAGGCCTGGTTCTTCGACACGGAGTTGCTGCTTCTCGCTGAGCACAACGGTTTGCGCGTGCACGAGGTGCCGGTCGACTGGGTCGAGGACGTGGACAGCCGGGTGGACGTGGTCGGCACCGCGATCGACGACATCAAGGGGCTGATCCGCGTGGCACGCGCCAAGGCCAACGGCACCGCGCTCGTGCGCGGGCTGCCGCAGCGACCTCTGCCCAGGGCCATCCACCCCGACGCCGTGCTGAGCCGCAGCGAGGGCGGGCTCTCCTGGCAGATGCTGTCGTTCGCGGTGATCGGCGTGATCTCCACGTTGGCGAACCTGGCTCTGTACGGCGTCTTCCGGCTCTGGTGGCCGGTGCTCGCGGCGAACCTCGTCGCGCTGGTCATCACCACACTGTTCAACACGGAGGCCAACCGGCGCTTCACCTTCACGGCCCGCAACACCACCCGCGGCAAAACACATCTGCAGGGCTTCGTGGTGTTCGGCCTCTACTACGCGTTCACCTCGGCCGCGCTGCTCGTGCTGCACGCGGCCTCCCCCGATCCGTCCCGCGGGCTCGAACTGATGGTGCTGCTGGGCTCGTCGGCCCTCGGCACGGTGGGACGCTTCTTCCTGTTGCGGAGCTGGGTGTTCCGCCGGGACAACCGAAAGGAAACGGCATGACCGCCACTGCAGAGGTGGCCGCTCCGGCTGACTCGCCGAGCTCGGAGCCGACGCGTTCCCGTTGGCCGGTGTGGGCTCTGGTCGCGATCTGCGTGGTCGCCGGAGCGCTGTACGTGTGGGCGATCGGGGCCGGCCAGGTCGGCAACGCGTACTACTCCGCCGCCGCCAAGTCGATGTCCACGTCGTTCACCAACTTCCTGTTCGGCTCGTTCGACCCGGCCGGCGTGGTGACCGTCGACAAACCGCCGATGGCGTTGTGGCCGCAGGCGATCGCCGTGTGGATCTTCGGGTTCCACGGCTGGGCGGTGCTGCTGCCGCAGGTGATCGAGGGTGTGGCGGCGGTGTTCCTGTTGCACCGCACGGTTCGTCTGTGGGCGGACGAGAAGGTGGCGTTGCTCGCCGCGTTGATCCTGGCTCTGACGCCGATCACCGTGGCGATCAACCGGGACAACAACCCGGACACCTTGCTGGTGCTGCTCCTGGTTGCTGCCGCTTACGCGTTCACCCGGTCTGTTCAGTCTGCCGAGAGCCGTCCGCGGACTCGGTGGCTGCTGTGGTGCGCGTTCTTCATCGGCTGCGGGTTCCTGACCAAGATGCTGCAGGCGTGGATCGTGGTGCCGGGCTTCTTCCTGGCCTACCTGGCCGGGACGTCCATGCCGTGGAAGCGGAAGATCCTCGACCTGTTGGCGGCGGGCGGGGTGCTGGTCGCGTCGTCGTTCTGGTGGGTGGCGCTGCACTCCTTCTGGCCCGGCTCGAAGCCGTACATCGGTGGCAGCACGGACGGCGGCGCGTGGGACCTGATCATCGGGTACAACGGGCTGGGCCGGGTGTTCGGCGGCGACGGCAACCGGGGTGGAGGGCCTTCCGGCGAGACCATCGGTCAGATGCCTCCCGGTCAGGTGTCCACCGGTCAGGGGCCGATGGAGTTCGGCGGACCTGGCGGCGGTGCGATGTTCGGTGGCCAGCCCGGTGCCACGCGCATGTTCGACGCCTCGGTCGGCGGGCAGATCTCGTGGTTGCTGCCGCTCTGCCTGCTGGTGCTGGTCGCGGTGTCCGTAGCAGGTGTGCTGCGGTGGCGTCGTGGGGTTCCCGGGAATCCGGCCGAGCGCGCGGGCTGGTTCATGTGGGGCGGGTGGCTGCTGGTCACCGCCGTGGTGTTCAGCTTCGCCCAGGGCATCTTCCACCCGTACTACACGACGATGCTCGCTCCGGCGGTGGCGGCGGTGAGCGCGGCCGGCCTGATGATGTTCTGGCGGGCCAAGAGCTTTGTGCGGTTCCTGTTGCCGCTGGGGATCGCGATCACGGCGGCGTGGGCCTTCGTGGTGGTGTCGCGGGACACTTCGTTCCACGGGTGGACGCGGTGGGCCGTGCTCGGCGTCGCGGCGGTGGCGATCGTCGTGCTCCTGGTGGGGCTGCGCCGGGCCGGTTTGGTGGCCGGGATTGTCGCGGTGCTGCTCGTGCCCGCGGTGTGGTCGACGGCCACGGCCGCGACCGGCAGTGAGAACGGGGTCATGCCCGCAGCCGGGCCTGCCATGCGGGGTGGGGGCGGCTTCGAGATCTTCGGCCCTGGGCAGCAACCGCCGAACGGCGCGCAACCACCCAACGGCATGCAGCCGCCGAACGGCACGCAGAACCCCAATGGTCAGACTCCTCAGCGGGGCAACCGCGGACCGATGATGGGCGGGCCCGGCGGTGGCCGTGAGCTCACCGACGAGCAGAAGCGGATCCTGGCCTATGCCGAGGAACACGGCAACGGTGCCGAGATCACTCTCGCCATCGCGGGCTCGGCGCAGGCGGCCTCGCCGTACATCATGAACACCGACGAGGTGGTGATCGGCATGGGCGGCTTCTCCGGTTCGGACAACGCCCCGTCGGTCGACCAGCTGCAGCAGTGGGTGAGCGAGGGCAAGCTGAAGTTCGTGCTCAGCGGCGGTGACCGCGGTGGTCCCGGTGGCGGCAGGGACAGCAACGGCCGCCAGGAGTGGATCAAGCAGCACTGCTCCACAGTGGACCCGAGCGCCTACGGTGGCGGCACTCAGTCTCTCCTGGAGTGCCACGCCTAGGACGGTGATGCGCCCCAGGCCGAGCCTGGGGCGCATCGCTCGTCAGCAGCGCTGGCTGCGGACGTGCGCGTCCTCGTGGGTCGAGATCTTCCGCCAGTAGCTGGCGGGCAACGAGAAGTCGCTCCACGACCAGAAGCCCGGCGGCAGCCACGCCGCGATCCGGCCGGAGGCGTTGCAGGGCACCCAGAAGCCGTCCCAGTCCTGGTCGCGCGGCGTCTCCTGGCCAGGGTTGAGCAGGCGCCACTCGGTGCCGGGCTTCGGACCGTTGGAGTCGAAGTCCCTGATCGCGTAGATGTAGACGCTGCTCTCGTTCATGACCGAGCCGCAGATCGCGCCGACGCAGCCGCCCTGGATCTCGATGTCACCGGCAGCCGACGCGTTGGCCATGCCCGCGCTCGACATGAGTGCGGCGGCCGCCAGTCCGAGTGCCGTGAGAATTCGCTTCATCGTTCCTCCCCTGTGCTCAGGGCACGAGTGCCCATGCCTGTGTCGCACTGGCCTTGCAGAACGCCAGCCAGCGGCTCTGCGTGGTGATCACGCCGTCGGACCCGGCCCGCACGAGAGCGGCGGACGAGTCGTGCTGGGTCTGCGGGCCCCAGTCGCCGTCGATTCCGGTGGAGTAGCCCCAGATGTACTGGCACGCGGCCTGGACGAAGTACGTCTGCGTCGCGGAACTGGTGCTGAAGCTGGAGTCGCCGCCGCCCGACACCTGGTTGTCGATGTGCACGTGGTTGTGGTGCTCGGCGTTGTCGAGGTACGAGATGACGTGCCGGAAGTGGTAGTGCAGCGACGCGACCGTGCCCCAGTAGCGGATGCGGGCCGTGCGCAGGGCGTCGCCCGTGAGGCTGCGCCACTGGTCGTAGCGGCCGTTGAAGGCGGTGAACATCGCGCCGGTGTCGCGGTTCGTGATGAGCAGCCGCGCGAGGTCGAACGCGCGCCCCTCGCCGTGCATGCCGGGTTTGTCCACGTACGCGCCGTAGGAGTAGATCTTGTGCGGCGCGGTCCAGTGGTACGGCGTCCAGTTGCGCCAGTGGACGTGCCACGTCTCGAGCCGCGAGTAGAAGCCTGGCTCGTAGCGGAACGACGTCTGGGCGCCGTTCACCTCGTAGAAGGTCGGCTGCGAGTTGATCTCGCTCTGGGTGACGAGCGTGGCCGCCTGGGCGTGGCCGGCGCCGAGCAGAACCGCCGCTGAGCCCGCCGCGGCTGCGGTGAGGATGCTCCGGCGGGACATCGATCCGTTCATGCCCAGCAGTCAACTGCCGGGCATGAACCGGATCCCTAGTCCTGCGACCAGTCTTCCTCTGCCGGGGCGACCGGCTCCTCGTCCTCGTCGTCGACGAGTCCGAGTGCGCGGTTCACCTGTTCCTCGCTGGCTCCGAACATGAAGCACATGCCGACGACGCTAGGCCTGCTCAGCCGTCGCGGGCTTCTCGATTCCTGCCCGAATACCCGGTTCGTTCCCGCTCCAAGGTCGACAGGGCTGTAACTGGAGGGGAAATTTGCACGCGCACGGGCACCCGCACGCATCCTCGTGCTGAGATCTGCGTCCTCAAAGGCGAGAGAGGGAGGGCACCATGACCGATCGCGGTGACCGCATTGTGAGTGTGCTCGAGGACGCCTTCAGCGGGCTGATGTCCGCCGACCCGGCCGCGTTCCGGCACAAGTTCCGCAAGATGGCGGCTGAACCGTTCGCGTTCTACAGAGGCAGCGCGTGTCTGTTCTACGCCGACATGGCCGAAATGCCCGACGAGTGGACGGACGAGCGCACCAGCCGCATCTGGATCCAGGGCGACCTGCACGCGCAGAACTTCGGCACCTACATGGACTCCGAGGGCACGCTCGTCTTCGACGTCAACGACTTCGACGAGGCCTACCTGGGCGCCTACACCTGGGACCTCCGCCGGTTCGCCGCCTCGATGGCCCTGCTGGGCTGGCGCAAGGCGTTGCCGGACAGCGTGATCGCCGACCTGATCCGCGCCTACGTCTTCGCTTACGTGCGGCAGGTGCGCTCGTTCGCCACGAACCCCGGCGACGAGCTCTTCAGCCTGCGCCTCGACAGCACCGAGGGCGTGCTGCACCGCGTTCTCCAGCACGCCCGCCTCGCCACCCGCATCGACCTGCTGCACGAGAAGACCACCATCCGCGACTACGAGCGCACGTTCCGTCGCGACCGGGAAGGCACGCACGAGCTGAGCCCGGAGAAGCGGGCCGCCGTCGAGAAGGCCTTCCAGTCCTATTTGGACACCATTCCGAAGGGCAAACGCGCTTCGAGCCGCACCTACGCCGTCAAGGACGTCGTGGGCCGCAGTGGTTTCGGCATCGGCTCCGCGGGCCTGCACGCCTACAACATCCTGGTCGAGGGCCGCTCCCAGGCACTGGAGAACGACGTCGTGCTCTCCATGAAGCAGGCCAACATCGCCGCGCCCAGCCGGATCGTGCCGGATGCGCGCATCCGGGAGTACTTCACCGACCACGGCCACCGCACCGCGGTGTCCCAGCGGGCTTTGCAGGCTCACGCCGACCCGTGGCTCGGCCACACGGAGATGGACGGCACCGGGTACGTCGTCGCTGAACTGTCGCCGTACGAGGCAGACCTGGACTGGTCCGACCTCACCGAGCCGGCGGACATGCTGCCCGTGCTCGACTACCTGGGGCGTGCCACGGCCAAGATGCACTGCGTGGCGGACGAGGACTCCTCGCAGACCTTGGTCGCGTTCCAGTGCGAGGAGGCGATCGCCGCGGTGATCGGTGACCGCGAGGCCGAGTTCACCGACGCGATCGTGGAGTTCGCGCTCGGCTACGCGCAGCAGACCCGCGAGGACCACCGGCTGTTCGTGGACGCGTTCCGGGACGGCCGGATCAAGGGGGTCGGCTCGACCGCCTGAGGGATCGCATATTCGTTAGAGGCGTACTCTGATGAATATGCGCATCCTCTTCTCAAGTTTTCCGCAGCACGGCCACCTGCTGCCGCTGTTCCCGCTCGCCCGCGCGTTCCAGCAGCGGGGGCACGAGGTGGCCGTGCTCACCGCCGCCGGCATGGCACCGGTCGTCGCAGCTCAGGGGCTTGAGCTGCTCCCGGCCGGGCCGTTGCCGGACGTGCTGTTCGCCGAGGTCGCCCGCAGGACCGGCGGCGATCCCGCGAGCGCGCCCACGCCCGACTCGGTGGCCGAGTTCTTCGCGGGCGCGCGGGTCGACCTGACGGTGGACGAGGCGTTCGCGGTGACGGAGGGCTGGCAGCCGGACCTCGTGGTGTCCGAGGCGTGCGACTTCGTGGGGCCGTTGGTGGCGGCGCGGACGGGCACGCCGGTCGCGACCCTGGCGTTCGGGCCACCGCTCCCGCCGGTGTTTACTGAGGCCATGGAGGGCCGGGCGCGCACGCAGCACGAGACGCGTGGCCTGTCGTGGCAGCCGCGGAGGTGGCTGCTGGACACCTGGCCCGCGTCGATGCGGGCGGACGAGTGGCAGCAGCCGGAGGGCTGGTTGCCGTTGCGGCCCGAGGCGTTCCAGGTGCCGGGCGAGACCGCCACGAAGCTCAGGACGTCGACCAGGCCGCGGGTGCTGGTGACGTTCGGGACGTGGTTCAGCGACCCGGAGAAGCTCAGCCCGCTGCTGCGCGAGCTGTCCACTTTGGACGCGGACGTGCTCGTCACGCTCGGGCTGGCGGCCAAGCCGGAGGAGTTCGACGTCGACCGCGAGCGGATCGAGTTCGTCGGGTTCACGCCGATGGAGGACCTGCTGGACGGCGTTGACGTCGTGGTGACGCACGGCGGAGCGGGGACGACGTCGGCCGCGCTCAAGAAGGGCGTGCCGCTGGTGGTGCTGCCGCAGGGCGCCGACCAGTTCTTCCAGGCCGAGCGGGTGGCGGCGGCCGGTGCGGGCATCGCGCTCGACCCGCCCTCGCAGACGCCCAGGACGTTGACGGAGGCCGTGCAGACGGTGCTGGAGGATGCCACCTTCCGGGACAACACCACCACGATCGCCAAGGAGATCGCCGCGATGCCGGACGCGAACGAGGTGGCGGCGACGTTGGAAGCTGGTCTATGACGAGGTCGTACCACTCACCGCGCCGTGCGCAGGATGCCGCCGACACCCGGCGGGACATCCTGCGCGCGGCCGTGGAGCTGTTCTCCGCCAAGGGATACGCGCGGGTCACGGTCGCGGACATCGCCAAGCAGGCGAAAGTCGCGCCGCAGACCGTGTATTCGAGCGCGGGCAGCAAGTCGGAGATCCTGCACCTGATCGTCAGCGAGGCCATCGCGCAGAGCGACTCGGCCGCGACCACGAACCAGATCCGCGAGACGGACGACCTGGCCACCGCGCTCACGTTGCTGGCCAGGGGAACCCGCGTCGGCAACGAGACCGGGCAGCAGGTCGTCGAGGTGCTCTACGCGGCGCTCCCGGCGCACGAGGACGGCGCGAAACTCTGGGAGCAGAGCACGACGTCGTACCGGAACGCGCTGCGGGACGTCGCGGAACACCTGCACGACAAGGAACTGCTGCAGATCGACGTTGAGCGGGCCACGGACGTGCTGTGGTTCTGCTTCGGGTTCGGCGCCTGGCGGACCCTGGTGAAGGAGTGCGGCTGGTCCTGGGACGATGCCGAGCGGTGGCTGGCGCAGCAGGCCGTCACGATCTTCACCCACTGAACGGGGAGCCGTGGACATCGAGACACCGCAGGACGCGGCGAACCACGCGGTGATGCTCGCGTTCGGGCGGCTGCAGGGAGCGGCGAACCGGCTGGAGTACCTGCTCGGCCGGGCGCTGGAGCAGGAGTGCGGCATCACGCACCTGGAGTTCGAGGTGCTGCTGATCCTCGCCAGGGCAGGCGAACCCGGCATGTCGATGCGGGCGATCAGTCAGGAGCAGGTGCTGACGACGGGCGGGGCGACCAGGGTGATCGACCGGCTGGAACGCGAAGGCCTGGTCGCGAGGACCCAGCACCCCACCGACAAGCGCGGCCGCCTCGCCAAGCTGACGCCCAAGGGTGCGGAAACCCTGGTCCACGCGGCGAACGTGCACCTGGAGAACATCAAGAGGCACTTCCTGGCGCCGCTGCCGGAGGGCCACCGCGAACGGTTCGCCGAAGACCTCAAGCTCCTCAGCCACGCGGCGCGCGACGCCCTGCCGCCGTTGAAGTGAGCCGGATCACAGCAGGAAATACCTGACGAGTCAGATACTTTGTACCCATCGTGAAGCTCGTCTACGTCTTCGACGCCTACTGCGGCTGGTCGCACGCCTTCTCCGGCACGCTGGAGGAGGTCATCGCGGCGCACCCGGACCTGCCAGTCGAGGTGGTGTCCGGCGGCCTCTTCACCGGGCAGCGCCGTGTGCCGATCCGCGAGTTCGGGTTCATCAAGGGCGCGAACGTCCAGGTCACCGAGCGGACCGGAGCCCAGTTCGGCGACGCCTTCAACGCACTGCTCGACGAAGGATCGTTCGTCATGGACTCGGAGGCGGCCGCACGAGGGCTGATCGCACTCCGGCAGTTCGCGCCGGAGCGGGGCGCCGAGCTGGCCATGGCGATGCAGCGGGCGTTCTTCCACGACGGACTGAGCCTGAACGACGCCAAGACCTACCGGAAGATCGCCGACGACTTCGGCCTCGACTCCGACCAGGTCGTCGGCGCGTTCAAGACCGCAGAGCCGGACACCGACTTCGCGGCGGCGGCACGGCTCGGCGTGAGCAGCTTCCCGACGTTGATCGCCGTGCGCGGCAACAACGGGTTCGTGCTCGCGCGCGGACACGCCTCGGCCGAGCAGGTCGAGCAGCGCCTGGCCCAGCTCGGCTGACTCAGTGGCCTTGGTGGCGGTTCGTCCACGCGGCCACCGCGGGCAGCACGTCGGTGATCCACTCGCGCGCGGCGGCGGTGAGTTCGTAGCGCCCGGCCCGTCGGTGCACGAAACCGTTGTCCTGCAGTCGTTCTAGCGTGTGATGCACCTTGGGGCCGAGCGTCGTGGCGAGCTCCTCCGATGCCTTGGCACCGTCTGCCAGCGCGACCAGGACGTGCGGCAACTGCTCGCTGCTCATCAAGTCCTGCAACGCCAGCAGGTGGTGCAGCGCCGAGGCGTCGGTGTTGCGCTCGGCCGCGGCCGCGCTCGGGTCGTGCACCTGGACGCGGGACCGGCCCTTGCGCTTCGCCCGCTGCAACGCCGCGTCCGTGTCGCGGACGAGGTCGATCAGCGTGTCCTCACCGCCCGGCACGTGCGACGCGACACCGATGGACGCGGTCTGGCCGTACAACGTCATGCCGTAGCCGTCGTTCGTGGTGATCTCGGTCTGGAGCGCGCGGATCCCGCGCAGCATCCGTTCCGCCACAACGGTCGCCTCACCACCAGTGGTGCGCGGCAGCAGCACCAGGAACTCGTCACCGCCGTACCGGCACACGAGATCCGACGAGCGCGTGTGCGTCTTCAACACGTCGGCCACATCGCTCAGCACGACGTCGCCGGCCGGGTGGCCGTACTCGTCGTTGATCTTCTTGAAGCGATCGAGGTCGATCATCAGCAACGCGACCTGCTCCCACCGGCGTTGCGCACGGCGGTACATCGCGGGTGCCTGGTCGTCCCAGCCCCACCGTCCCAGCAGGCCGGTGAGCCGGTCCGTCGCCCACGCCCCGACCGGTTGCGCGCACGCGCCGCAGCGCGTGGGAGCGCTCTCGTCGTGCAGGCGCAGAGAACCGTGGTCCACCGGAAGCCCCATCCGCGCAGTCGTCATGAGTCCCCCCAGACATCAGCTCTGACTCGCCCGAACTGCCTCTTTCAACTCAGGTGACGTCGTTCGGATCAAACGCGACACAACAGTTGAAGCGGCGGAGTGTGATCATAGGGCTACGCACTGGTGGATTCAACCCCTGTGATGCCATATGCTCGCCGGGTTCCACAACAGTGGAATGATCGCTGGCCAGGGGTCGCTCCAGCGGAGGTGTGGTGTGAGGCCGTTCGCCGAGGTGCTGAACGAGTTGTGCAACAACCCGCCCGGCGGCCAGGGCAAGGTGACCAACGTAGCGCTCGCCGCGGCCGTGAAGTCACGGGGTGGCGACATCGGGCACGGCTACATCTCGCAGCTGCGGCTCGGCGTGAAGGACAACCCGACCTGCCAGGCCATCGTCGACCTCGCCGGCGCGCTCGGCGTGCACCCCGCGGTGTTTCTGAACGGCCGCGGCGAGCTGCACCCCGGTGAGCAGCCCGGCTGGCGTCCTGCCGCGCTGAGCACGCTCTTCGAGGCCGTCCACCCGCCGGACCGCGGACCGTGGTCGCCGGAGGAGGTCGCCGCGTCGATCAGCTCGTCCGGCCAGTTCGGCAGCATCTCCGCGAGCTACATCCGCGAACTGCTGAGCAACACCAGCGAAAACCCCCGGCTCAAGCACATCCTCGGCCTGGCCGACCACTTCGGCGCCGACCCGGCGTACTTCTTCGACGACGACCTCGCCGCGCGGGTTGATTCGGAACTGACGGACTTCCTCGCCCTGCGCGAACTCGGAGTCGTCGAGTTCGTCACCCGTCTGGCCGAACGTACCGGCGAACTGTCCCCGCAGGCCAGGGCCGCTGCGGTAGAAGGGTTCCGGCAGGCGCTGGAAGTCGGCGAGGGCTGGTCGTTTCCGCTGAACAGCCGCCGTACACCTCCGGACCACACTTGATGATTACGACGACGGCGTGAAGATCTCAGCCTGGACCGCTGCAGACGACACCGAGAGGAGGCGACGGGTGAACCGCAGGAAACTGCGCAAGCTGGTCGACGAGGTCGCCCGCGACCTCGACCTGCCGCCCGACGCCACGCACCAGGAGGCGAGCCGCCGGGTCTGCGAGCTGATGAGCGAACGGCTCGAGCGTCCCGTCGACGTCCGCTTCGCCGCCATCACGAACGCGGTCTGCCTGAGCGGCGCGACCGCGTTGCTGGAGAACGGCACGTATCTCGTGATCTGCGCGGACTCCCCGTCCTGGTACCACCGCCTGCACGTGCTGCTGCACGAGTTCGCGCACGTCCTGCTGCAGCACCAGCCGGTGGCGCTGGGCCGCAGCGAGGGCATGCGCAAGCTCGCGCCGCACCTGTTGCCGCGGATGGCCCAGATCATCGCCGGGCGCACGACGCTCACCGAGGACGAGGAACGCGAGGCGGAGAACCTCGCCGACCACCTGCTGGAGCGCCTGACCGAACACCGGGTCTGGGCGGACACGGCGGCCACCGAGGAGCCCGCGCACGTGCGCCGGGTGGCCGAGTCACTCGAAGGAAGATCTCGCTGGGTGCGTCGTGGCGATCTTTAACCTGATCTACCTCTCGTGCGGCATCGTCGGACTGCTCCTGCTCGCGTACAAGATCCGTGCGCTGCGGTCGAGCTGGGGCAGTCCCCGTGTCGTGGCGTTGATCTCGACGGTGTTCTTCTCGGCGTTCGCGGTGTTCTTCGCCGCGCCCGCGAACATCACCTGGATCAACTGGACGACCGGTGTGCCGAACTTCGCGGCGCTGCTGGTCTACTCGCTGGTCGTGTGCTTCGCCGGGGCCGCGTTCGCGTTGGTGCTGTACTGGCGGTATCCCCCGGTGGCGGCTTGGCAGCGGGTCCGGTTGATCCTCGTCAGCTACTCCACCGTCGTCGCGGCGATGATCGTGCTGTTCTTCAAGTCCGAGCTCGACGAGGAACGTCAGGTCGACTTCGACACGTACTACGCCACGCAACCGACGGTGGCGGTGTTCCTGTTCATCTACTTCGTGGCCACCGGCATCGGCTGCGGCGGCCAGGCCTACCACTGCTGGCAGGGCTCGCGGGACCCAGCGATCTCCGCCCGGCCGTGGCTCGCCCGCGGGCTGCGCTGGTACTGCGCGGCGGCGCTGTTCCCGACCGGGTTCGCGGTCGTCAAGCTGTTCGTGCTGATGATGGACTGGGCGGGCGAGCGCAGCTTCGACGTGCTGAGCCTGACCGCGCCGCTGATGGCGTCGCTGTCGATGATCCCGCTGGTGATCGCGATGGCGTTGCCCGTGCTCGGTCCGCGCCGCCCGTCGCCGTCGTTGTGGGTGCGGCGCTGGCGCACGTACTTCGCTTTGCGGCCTTTGCACCGCGCGCTGGTGCACGTGAACCCCGGCATCGTGCTGGTGGCGCCGGGCAAGTTCCTGAACCCGCACCACCGCGTGCGGCGGCAGATCATCGAGCTGAACGACTGGCGCTGGGCGTTGACGCCGTACTTCGACCTCTCCGTGGGCGAGGCGGCCACTTCTCTTGCCGCGGCGGCCTCGTTGCCGTCCGATGAGGTCGTCGCCGTCGTGGAGGCCGCCCAGCTGCGTGCCGCGGGGTCGTCTTCCGCGCGGTCTCGCCCGGCCAAGCGGCGCCCGATCTCGGAGATCGTCGACGGCACGGACCTCGCCGCTGAGCACGACAGGTGGGTGCGCATCTCCCGTGCGTACCAGCACTCGCCGATAGTGGACGCCGCCGTGGCCGACTTCGTGCGCGCGGAAGCAGCAGGGGGAAAACAGTAGATGGCACCCACACATGCCGTTGTTCTCGGAGGTGGGCTCGCGGGCATGCTCGCGGCCTCCGTCCTCGTCAGACACTTCGACGAGGTCACCGTGGTGGAGCGCGACAAGTTGCCGGAGGGGCCAACGGTCCGCTCCGGTGTGCCGCAGGCCCGGCACGCGCATCTGCTGATGTCCGGCGGGGCTCGGGCGATCGAGTCGTTGCTGCCGGGGACGTTGGACGAGTTGTTCTCCTCTGGCGCGCATCGGATCGGGGTGCCGAACGACCTGGTGTCGTTGAGCGCGCAGGGATGGGTGCCGCGGTTCCCCGAGATGCAGTTCATCGTGTCGTGCAGCCGGGGTCTGCTGGACTGGGTGGTGCGTTCGCAGGCGTTGCGGGACAACAAGATTTCGGTGTTGACCGGTACTGAGCCGGTGTCGCTGCTCGGTTCTGCCGTCGCGGTCACCGGGGTGCTGGTCGAGGACCGGATCTCCCGCTCGTCGATCTCGCTGGAGGCCGACCTGGTGGTGGACGCGACCGGGCGCGGCTCGCGGTTGCCCGCCTGGTTGTCGTCGCTCGGGCTCGGTGAGGTGCATTCCGAGAGCGTCGACTCCGGACTTGCTTATGCCACCCGGATTTTCCGTGCGCCTGCCTCGGCGGCTTCGGGGTTCCCGATCGTCAACGTGCAGGCGAACCCCCGTGATCCTTTTCCGGGGTGCACGGCCACGTTGCTGCCGATCGAGGACGGGCGGTGGCTGGTGACGCTGTCCGGGACTCGCGGTGGGGAGCCTTCGACCGACTCCGACGAGTTCGTCTCCTTTGCTCGATCGGTGCGGAATCCCGTTGTGGGAGAGCTGATCGCTTCGGCCGAACCGCTGTCCCCCGTGTACGGCTCGCACAGCACGGCCAACCGGCGGAACTTCTTCGAGCGCCTGAAGTCCTGGCCTGCCGGGCTGTTGGCGTTGGGTGACTCCGTTGCCACGTACAACCCCGTTTACGGACACGGGATGTCGATCGCGGCGCAGAGTGCGCTGGCGCTGGATGCCGGGCTGCGCTCTGGTTCCGGTGCTCGGCGGATTCAGCGCTCGATCGGCAAGGTCGTCGACGGGGCTTGGGCCATGGCGACCAACCAGGACATCCTCTACCCCGATGCCGTCGGCAAGCCGTTGCCGCTGGCCGGGCGGGTGCTGCAGCGCTATGTGGACCGCTTGGTGCGCACGGCCACTTCCGAGGCTGCCGTGACGCGGGCGTTCCTGGAGGCGTTCACGTTGTCCGGCCCGATGGCGAACCTGGTGAGCCCTCGCGTGGTGTGGGCGACCATGCGCGGGCCCCGGCGCTCGGTGTCGCCGGAACCCACGCTTACCGCCGCCGAACGGGAACGCGTCACCTCGTCGGAGTGAAGTCCGCGCTCTGGACGTACTCCATGGCCTTGACGAACCGCTCGTCCTGCATCCGGGCGTTCAGCTCGTCCGCGGTCGGTTCGGCAACCCGCTGGTGGATCCACCACAGGTTGCCGAACGGGTCGGCGAACCTGCTGACCCGGTCGCCCCAGAACAACTCGGTCGGCTCGGTGACGACCCTGGAACCCAGTTGGGTGGCCCGTTTCAGCGTTTCGGCGTCGTCGGCGACGTAGAGGCGCAGGAACGCCGGCGTGTACGGCCAGTCCGGCTTGCTCGGCCTGGCCGGCGTGTCGAAGAGCATGACGACCGAGTCACCGATGCGGACCTCTGCGTGGCCGATCTCCGGGGCCTCTCCGACGCGCCCCAGTTCGGTCGCGTCGAAGACCTCCACGATGAAGTCGATCAGCTCGGCGGTGCGGCCTCGCGTGATGATCCACGGCGTCACCGTGTGGTAGCCCTCGGGCACGACGTTCATCGGTCTGTCCCTTCGTTCACTGTTGGGACAACCGTATGAGCCATGTAGGACCGTTCGAGTCCTAGTTCTGCACTAGATTCAGCACCATGAGAGAGGCTCGGTCAGGCGTCTCGTCACGGACGGCGCGGCGGGACGTCAACCGGCTGCGCCACCTCGGACACGACTCGCCCGGCCGCCAACCAGCCGAACCTCTCGGCGCCACCAGACACGTCCACCAGCCGCCACGCCGAAGCCACCCACGGAGGACCTCGCATGAGTGACGCCGCACGACTGCTGCGTCTGCTGTCGTTGCTGCAGACGCCGCGCGAGTGGCCCGGCAGCGAGCTGGCCGGCCGGTTGGAGGTCACGGCGCGCACGGTGCGACGCGACATCGACCGGCTGCGCGAGCTCGGCTACCCCGTTGAGGCCTCGATGGGAGTGCTCGGTGGGTACCGGCTGGTCGCGGGCAAGGCGATGCCGCCGTTGCTGCTCGACGACGAGGAGGCTGTTGCCATCGCGGTCGGGCTCAGGACCGCGGCGCGGCAGCCGGTGGCCGGTATTGCCGAGGCGTCGTTGCGGGCCCTGCAGAAGTTGCAGCAGGTGTTGCCGCCGCGGTTGGCGCGCCGGGTTTCGTCGCTGACGTCGGCCACCGCGCCGGCCGCGGCCTCGTTCGCCTCGCTGGTCGACCCGGCCCAGCTCACGGTGATCGCCGGGGCGGTGCACGCCGAGGAGCGGGTGCGGTTCGGGTACGTGGGCATGGAGGGCGCGGCGTCGAAGCGGCACGTCGAGCCTGTTCAGTTGGTGGCGCTGGGGCGGCGCTGGTACCTCCTCGCGTTCGACGTGGAACGGGACGACTGGCGGATCTTCCGGATGGACCGCATCTCGGACGCGCTGGGCACCGGGGCGCGGTTCTCAGCCAGAACCCCACCTGGCGGGGACGCAACGGAGTACGTGACGCAGAAGATGTACGAGTCGGCGCCGACCTATCGGGCCCGCGCGACGCTGAAACTGCCCGTGGACCTGGCACGGGCTCGGCTGGCGGACTTCGCCGGCGATCTGGAAGCCCTCGACGACACCACGTGCACGTGGCACAGCAACGAGGACACGATCGACTACCTCGCGTTCCGCCTGGCCTTGCTGGGATGTGAGTTCACCGTGCACGGCCCGCCGCAGCTGACAGACCACCTGCGGGATCTGGGTGAGCGGATCAGCCGCTCGGTGGCGACGCCCTGACGCCCAGGACCGGCTGACCGCCCAGCACACCGGTGTAGGACCGGTCCCACGGCCAGCGGCCGGACTCGTCCGCGTGCACGAGCTGCAGGGCGGCGATGCCCTCGCCGTACAGCCGGGCCGACACCAGGAGGTGGGCCCACGGGCGTTCGACGCGCACCACCTCCAGCAGCGGGCCGCCGGCCAGCGCGAACCGCTGCCCAGGAGAGGGGACGCAGCTGTGGGTCAGGTGCTCGGCGGTGTCGTCGAGCAGGCGGCCGGCCTCCAGCACCGGCAGGCCCGTGACGACGAGCTCGGGCAGGCCGCGCGGCGTCAGGCCGACCGTGTAGGCCCAGGGCGGGTGGGCCCTGTCCCGTTCGACGGCCTGGACGGCCCAGCCGCGCGCGTCGATGCAGCGGCGCAGCGTGGCCAGGTGTTCTTCCATTCGGCTGGCGGGGTGATCGCAGTCCCAGCACATCAGGGCTCCTCGGGGTCGGAGTGAGTGGGCGAGGTCCAGTGTGCCGAGGAGCACCGACAAGATCGTTTGGGCAGTTCGTGGACAGAAAGTGGACAAACGATCTGTCGGCCGTCTGGATCGTTAATCTGCGACGCACGGAGGATCGTCCATGCGCCAACGAACGCATCTCATCGCGTTGTCAGCCATCGCAATCGTCGCGGCGGCGATCGTGATCGCGCTGATCTGCCCGGAGGACGACGACGCGAACGGCTGCGGGGACTGAGATGGAACTCGAACCCGGCACACCGCTCGCCAACGCCATCAGGACCGCGCAGGCCGCCGCCCGCCGCCGGGACGTGCACGGAGTCGACCACGCCTACGCGGCAGCCGCCAAGATCAGCCGGATCATCGCGCACGACCACTGCGCCACTCTGCTGAACATGGGCGAGATCGGCAGAGCCGCCCGGCGCTGCGACGAGTACCTCACCAGCGGCGACGACACCGAACTGAGAGTCCTCCGAGCCCAGATCCGCAGTGCCGCAACGGATCACACAAATGCCGCCCAGGACGTCCGCGAACTCCGCAAGCGGAACCTCACCGAACTGCAACAGGCCGTGCTCGCCCGCGTGGCCGCACTTGCCGCCGCCGACCGCTACGACTACCCCACCGCGGAAAGCGAGCTCGACGCGGCCGAACGCCACTTCCGCCGCTCAGGCCACCCCGAGCACCTGGAGGCCATCGGCAACGACCGGCTCCTCCTCGACGTGCGCCGCGGAGCACGCGTTCCCAAACTCGACGACCAGACTCCGCGCACTCCGGCCGAGTTCCTGCGGCGGTCCGCGGCACTGCGGCGCGACGTCAGGTACGAGGAGGCGCTGGCGCTGATGACGAAGTGCGCCACCGGCTTCGAGGTCGAGCCCGCCCTGCGGTTCGCCGTCCTCTACGAGCTGACCGTCCTGCTCGTCATGACCAGGCAGGCAGGTGTCGCGCGCAAGCTCTTCCCGTTGCTGGTGGCCGCGGCGGGCCCCGAAGTGCTCTCCAGGCTCCCCGACGCCACCCAGACGCTCAACCCGGAGCGGCACCTCGACCACGTCCGGCGGCTGATCGCGCAGGACGAGCTGGTCAAGGCGGAAGGCCTGCTGGGAGAAGGGAACTCCGCGCTCTGGCACCTCGCCGCAGCCGAGCTCGCCTACGCCGGGGGCCGACTCGACCAGGCCTCCCAGCACTTCCACCAAGCCGCGACCCGCAGCGGCCACGCCGAGCTGAAAGCGTTGGCGCTGCGCAAACTCGGCGACACGCACGCCGACGCGGGAGACGAGGACCAGGCGGCGAAGTTCTGGAACGAGTCCCACCACCTCGAAGAGGACATCGCCGACCACCAGGACAGCCCGACCGTCAAGCTCCGGATGCTGCGCGCCGCCCGGGACGAACACGACGGCCGCGTCCTCGCCGCAGTCCGCCAGGTCCGGCGAGACGGCCGGAAGGCGTTGGCAGCACTGGTGGTCGCCGTCGAAGCCGCGCGCGGAGCCACGATCCTCACCGAACCCCGCGACCTGCCGAGGTTCACGGACCTGCGAGCGGCCAGGCGCTGGCTGCACAGGACGATCCGGCACCTCCCCCGCGACCAGGTCGTGTGGATGATGCACGCGACACCGGGCGAGCTGCACCACTTGATCATCGGGCGCCGGATCACCCACCTCACCACCGACGTGCACATCAGCGACCTCACCGAAACGATCCGCCGGCTCAAGACGTGGAACCCGCGCTACGACCCGGCGATCCTCGGCTCGCTGCTCACCGAGCTGACGACCCTGATCTCACTGGGCGACGTGCTCGAAGCCTTACCCCCGAAGGCCACCAGGATCGCCGTCGTCGCGGGCGACGTCCTCGCCGACATCCCGCTGGCCGGTCTGCCGGTTCCCGGCACCAGGCACTACCTCGGCCTCACGCACGCGCTGTCCAGCCTGCCGTGCCTCTCGGCCCTCCCTCCGCTGCACCACCGCGCCAGCAAGCAGAGAGGCGACGAGACCGCGATCTGCAGCGACGCCGCCGAACTCGAATCCACTCTCAAGCAGCACCGCGTCCGCATCGACGCCCACGGCACGCACAACCGCCGTGACCCCGGCCGGTCGTGGCTGACCTTCGGCAAGGAGAAGGTGTACGCGGAAGCGTTGGGGAACATGGACTTCAGCGCGTGCGGCACGGTGGTGCTCGGCGCGTGCGAGTCCGGCATGACCCAGCAACGGGGCCGCGACGAGAAGGCCGGCTTCGTCCGTTCGGTGATCACCGCGGGCGCCGGAGCGGTCGTGGCGGCGCGCTGGAAAGCCGAAGACGCGGCCGCACAACAGGTTCTCGACGCGTTCGACCGGAACCTGGCCAAGCTGCCCAGAGACCGCGCGCTGCAGCACGCGCTGCGCGAAGTCGCCGACCGGCACCCGGCGGACTGGGCGTGCTGGTCCCTCTACGGCGACGCGGGCGTTCAGACCAAAGCGGGCCCGCTCCGCAGAAGACTCAGGAAGAACGGAGAACCCGTGCCGCTCGAAACCCGACCCAAGGTGTTCCTGTCGTTCGCCGGCAAGGACCGCCCGCACGCCGAGCAGCTGCGGGCCGAACTGGAGGCGCGCAACGTCAACGCGTATCTCGACGAGCACGAGATGACGCCCGGCACCAACGTGATCGCGTCCATCAGCGACGCGCTGGCCACGTCCGACTACTACGTCCTGCTGTGGTCGTCGAACACCCCGTCCCGCGACTGGGCCACCGAGGAGTGGACCGCGGCGTTCACCCTCCAGCTCACCCGCAAGCGCGCCTTCCTGTTCATCGTGCGGCTCGACGAGGAACCACTGCCGCCGCTGCTCGCCCCGCGCAAGCACATCGACCTGGTGGAAGCGGCCGACCGGCTGGTCGGCACCTGGCGCGCGGACCGCAAGTCCGAGCTTCCGGTGTTCCCGCAACCGGTTCCGCCCGAGCCGGGCGGCCCGACCGTCGCGATCTCGGTGCGCAGCCACGACCTCGGCACCACGCACGTCGTCATGACACCGCTGCACCTCACCGGAGCCGAGCTGTACCGGGCGGTGTTCAAAGCGCTGCAGCTGCCGACCGAGCAGGCCACGTTCAACGGCACGGTCGGGATGCGGTTCTCCTACGAGCTGTTCCAGCAGGACAAGCCGATCGCGGACGACGAGTCCACGGTGGAGCTGGTGTCCGACCTCGTCGACATCGCGGTCCGCGTCGAGTCGGTCGCTCCGCGCGGCCCCTACAGCAACAAGGAGTTCCGCCCGGACGAGGACCTCGACGAAGGCCTGGACGTCGACCAGCAACGCATGCTGCTCGTCGCCGCCTTCCGGCATCTCCTTCCCTAGTGGTGTGGCTCGGAACGTTGCCGGGGGAATCC